>VBCZ01000387.1 GCA_005889025.1 Betaproteobacteria bacterium | reverse complement strand
CGACGCGCGGCTAATGCGCGCGGGAAGCGAGCGCTGGCTGGTCGTCAAGGCGCCGCAGGAAGCCGCGTGGAACACATTGCGAGAGTTCTGGACCAAGAATGGCTTCGTGGTCGCCATCGAGCAGCCTGCGATCGGCATCATGGAAACCGATTGGGCCGAGAACCGCGCTGCCGTGCCTCAGGATTTCATTCAGCGCTTTACAAGCAAATACGTGAGCTTCCTCAACGACACCTATAAGCGCGACAAATTCCGCAGCCGCATCGAGCGTGGAAGCGAGCCCGGCACGGTCGAAATCTACATCAGCCATCGCGGGGCGCAACAGATTCCCACCAAATACACGCAAGGCGCCGGAGAAGATTGGGTCTGGGCGGCTACGCCACCGAACCCCGAGCTGGAAGCCGAAATGCTCGGGCGTCTCATGCTCGCTTTCGGAACACCGCCAGCCAAGGCCGAACAGTCGATCGCTGCGGTCGCCGGCGCACCCGACCGCGCCCGCATCGAAAAAGGAAGCGACGGCATGACGCGGCTTGTCGTCGACGAGGCCTTCGATCGTGCGTGGCGCCGAGTGGGGCTGGCGCTGGATCGAACCGGCTTTACCGTCGTCGATCGCGATCGCTCCAAGGGTCTGTATTTCGTACGCTATGCGAATCCGGAGATCACCAAGCTCAAAGAGGAAGGGTGGCTGTCGGGCGTGGTCTCCAAGCTGCAGTTCTGGAAGAGCGACTCGGCAGACAAGCCGGAGCAGTACCGCGTGGTCGTGACGCAAGCCGATCCGAGCAGCCTGGTGACCGTACAGGATCCGGCTGGCGCTCCCGACCGCTCCGCAAGCGGCGACAAGATACTCGCGCTGCTCAAGGACCAACTGAAGTGACGACGCCGCGGTAAGCGACGGTGCGCTTCGCCTGTCTGGGCAGTGGCAGCGAAGGCAACGGTCTAGTCGTTGAGGCCGGAACGACGCGCCTGCTCATCGACTGCGGGTTCGGCGTCCGCGACACGGTCGTGCGCCTTGGCCGCATCGGAATCGCGCCTGAGAGCGTCACCGCGATCATCGTCACCCACGAGCACACCGACCATATCGGCGGCGTCGCTGCTTTCGCGATGCGCTACGGGACGCCGGTTTGGCTCACCTTCGGCACACTTGCAACCGTCGCGGAGCGGTTCGCAGACCTGCCGCAGGTGAGAGGCTTCGATGCATACGACGTCTTTGCCATCGACGCGATTGAAGTACGCCCATTCCCCGTGCCGCACGACGCGCGCGAGCCGGTGCAGTTCGTGTGCAGCGACGGCGAGTGGCGGCTGGGTGTGCTGACCGATCTCGGCGTCAGCACCGCGCACGTGGAAGCGAGCCTCTCTGGATGCCACGCGCTCGTGCTCGAGTGCAACCACGATCCGGAAATGCTCGCCAACGGCGATTACCCCTATTCGCTGAAGCTCCGCATCGCGGGGAAATTCGGACACCTCGACAACGACGCGGCGGCGGCTCTGCTTGCCAAGCTGGACAATTCCAAGCTGAAGCATCTATTCGCCGCCCACCTTTCGCAGCACAACAACCGCCCCGAGCTCGCCCGCGCCGCACTGGCGCAGGCGGTCAACTGCGACCCCGACTGGGTCGGCATCGCGGACCAGCACACGGGATTCGCATGGCGCGAATTCGTCTGAACCGAGCGAACATGGAAAAGCGACAAGAGCTCTATCGCGGCAAGGCAAAGACAGTCTATGCCACCGATGATCCCAAGGTTCTGGTGATGCATTTCCGCGATGACACGAGCGCATTCGACGGCGTAAAGGTGGCGCAGCTCGAGCAGAAAGGCGAGACCAACAACAAGATCAACGCGTTCATCATGAGCAAGCTCGCGGACGCCGGTGTGCGCACGCACTTCATCCGCATGCTCGACGCGCACGATTCGCTGGTCAAGGCGCTCAAGATGATCCCGGTCGGATCTTCGAGTTTTTCTGCAAAAGCGCTGCGCTGCACGATCCGCTGATCAATGACGATCACATCCGCGTGCTGGGGTGGGCCAGCGAACAAGAAATCGCCGAGATGAAAGCGCTGACGCTCAAGGTCAACTCGGTGCTCAAGCCCCTGTTCTCAAAAGCGGGAATGGACCTCGTCGATTACAAGCTGGAGTTTGGACACGCGCTGGCCGACCCCGACGGACCGCTCTTGCTGGGTGATGAGTTCACGCCGGACGGCTGCCGTCTTTGGGACATCGAGACGCACGAAAAAATGGACAAGGACCGTTTTCGCCGCGATCTCGGCAATGTCATCGGCAAGTACCGTGAGGTGGCGCAGCGGATCGGCGCACCGCTGTAGCGCCTGGTCGGCCGGACCTGCCGCCCGCGCGCCGTTCGCTCGAGGCGCGTGATTGGTCCCGCTCGAATTCCATATAACGCCGGACGAAAAAAAGCCGGCCCGAGAGCCGGCTTTTTTTCGGGTCTAAAGAGCTCTGCTGGCCGAAAGAACTTTACTTCTTCATTTCCTTCGACGTGTCCTTGGCGTCCTTCGCGGCGTCCTTGGCGTCCATGGCGGAGCCCTTGCTGGTGTCGGCGGCCTTGCTCGCATCCTTCGCTGCATCGGCAGCCTTGTCCGCGGAAGATTTGGCGTCCATGGCCGACGAGGAAGCAGGCGGAGTCGGTGGCGGCGCAACAACGACCGGCGGCGGGGGGGAGGGTGGCGGTGTTACGACGGTAGGCGCCGGTTTGTCGCAGCCGACTAACACTACCGCCAGCGCAGCAGCAGCGAATATGGACTTGTTCATTATCGTTCCCTTGGTTGGGTTGGGGTCACAAACATTGCGCGCGAAATCGGCTGGATCGCCGGCTCGATGCGGAGTCCACAAACGGACGCCACCACCGATACTGGAAATTTTAGCAACAATGAGACGCGTGTTCAACTTTTGCCAAGGGCGTCGAAAAGCTCCCGGTAGGACAGCGGCCTACAACGCGCCGCGGGTGATCAGAGACCGAGCACAGTGCCGCTGACGCCTGATTCGCCGGTTGCCCATATCTGGTCAAAACGGGTGGCGAGCAGCTGCGTCTGCTCCGGCTGATTAACGCCCATCACGGCCCGCGGCTGCTCGAAATGGAAGCGGTGGAGGTAGTGACGCCCATCGACGATCAACAGCGGATCGGTTGCGATCTTCGCTTCTGCACCGGTTTGGTAGATCGTCATCACGTGCGTATAGGTCCGCAACAGGCTGATCATGCGCGGGCACGCGCTTTGCAGATAGCGCGTGTCATGGACGATGATATCGAGACGGCGGCCGCGAACTTCGCGCAGAAACGACGCAAGACGTTCGGCCCGCGCGACAGAGTTCCAGCCTGTCTGAGACAGGTCCTGATCGAATACTCGTATGTGGTGACGCGCGAGTGCGATGAGCTCGTCGATCGCAACGGCTTGCTCGCGCACCGTGGCGATTTCGACGACGCGCGCCTGCTCGGAATTTTCAGTCGAGTTGGATGAATCCATTGCAATACCATTGGTACATCAGCGGCGACGATTTGCCGAGCTTGGTTCCGGCAGCAATACGCCGCTCGTTGGCAAGCCGCATGATCGCGCATGCACCGTCGGCCGGCAAGGCGATTGTCTCGCCGTTGATGTACGCGTTGCGGTCGTCGTAGAGCAACTGCGAGCGCGCGTCCAGACGCACGCCTCGCCGTGCCATTGCGGACGCAAAATCGCGCCGGGTAAGCGGTCGCGGCGGCCTGGAAAAAAATAGGTGCGGTTTGGGCTCTGTGAGATAACAGCCGAGGAATTGTGCAGCCACGTCCCGGTCCCATCGTATGCATGCGAGCATCTTTGCGCATCGAGCCTGCATCGTCTCGTCAATGCGGCCGGGTTCTGCAGTAGGCCGGCGTCCGGCGTCGGAATAGCGCCCCTCGAGTGCGAGGCGGTCGCCAAGCCTGTCGAGAAAAGCGATCCCCAGCTCCTGCGCCGCCGGGGCCCGGAAGCCGATCGAATAGGTAATGCACACGTCGATCGCAAGGCCGTCGTGCGCGTTGGCGGGCGGCAGGGCTTGAACCGCTTCAGGATCTTGAGCGGCAACGACGGCACGAGCGCGAGGTCGCGCTGGCTGCTGATGCGCCAGCGGCGGCGGCCTTCCGCCTGCAGCAGAAAGACGTCGTATGAATCGAAATGCGGCCCGACACCGCCGCCCGGCGCGGCATAGCTCACCATCAGGTCATCCAGTCGCGCGTAGGGAATGAATGCAAAGCGGCGCAGCAGCGCATTGGCGGCAACAAGGTGCAGATTTACGCCTTGCACCAGCAGCGTCCATCGCCGCGGTGGCAATGCTTCGAGCTCCGAGCGGCGAAACGGCCCTGTCGAGAGCGACCATCGGCTGCGATCGCGAACGACCAGGCGCGACTCGATGTCGTCGCGCGAGGCAAGGTCGAAAAGCCTGGTTCGGCTGACCAGGCCTCGGAAATCCGGAATCGCCTGGCGCATGAGCAGCGCCTTCCTTTGCCAATATCGACGCAGAAACGACGCAGGGCTAAGACCGCCGAGCGGGGCGCGCTGTGCGGTATCAGACATCGAGTGATTATAGCGGCCGCTCGCGAGGTCGACGCCGGGGTTGCGGTAAAATGAGCATGATCGCCTTGCGTTGCGCGGATCAAACACGCTCGCGCCTATTCCACGACCGGGTCGCAACTTGAACATTTTCTCGAACACGGTTGTCACGCTGTCTTACAAGCTCTTTTCATCGGCTGGGGAGCTGCTCGAAGAATCGGCGGAGCCCATCACGTATCTTCACGGCGGGCATCACGGCATCTTTCCGAAGATCGAGGCCGAGCTCGCGCAGAAGAAAGTCGGCGATAGCTGTTCGGTCACGCTCGAACCCGAGGATGCGTTCGGAGAATACGACGCGGAGCTGGTTCGCGTTGAAGCACAGGACCGTTTCCCCGCGGAGGTCAAGGTCGGCATGCAGTTCGAAGGCTACGGCGCCAAGGACGACAGCCAGGACGAGGGAATCGTTTACACCGTTACCGACATCGCCGACGGCAAAGTCGTGGTCGACGGGAATCATCCGCTGGCTGGGCAGCGATTGCGCTTCGATTGCACGGTGCTCGACATCCGGGCTGCAACCGCCGAGGAGATGGAGCACGGACACGTGCACGGTGACGGCTCTCATCACCACTGACTTGGGCGTAGCGCTGCTCGCGCTTACGCTTTCCGCCCTGTCATGCCTGTCGATGCGGGAGTATCGGCCAAACGCTTGAGTTCGTAGAGCGCCGCGTGCGCATCGCGTGGCGATAGGGCGTCGGGATCCAGCGCTGCGAGGCGATCGGGCACAGCCGAGTCGGCGCGCGGCGCGTCTTCGCGCGGCGGGCTGCCTACGAAGAGGTCGCCTTGGAAGTCGCGTCGGATGCTGAACTGATCAAGCCGCGCAAGGTAGGCGCGCGCCTTGCGGATGGCCTCCGCGGGCACACCGGCAAGCTTGGCAACGTCGAGGCCATAGCTCTGGTTGGCAGGACCGTCCTCGACGGCGTGGAGAAACACGATTCCGTCCTTGTGCTGAACCGCGTCGAAGTGCGCGTTGGCGCAGCCCTCCAATTCGGAAGGAAGCGCGGTAAGTTCGAAATAGTGAGTGGCGAACAAGGTAAGGCTGCGATTATGGGAGGCGAGCTCGCGGGCGATTGCCCAGGCCAGCGCCAGCCCGTCGAAGGTCGATGTGCCCCGGCCGATCTCATCGATCAAGACCAGGCTTTGCGGTGTCGCCCGGTTCAGGATGTACGCCGCCTCGGTCATTTCGACCATGAACGTGGAGCGACCGCCTGCAAGATCGTCGGCGGCGCCGATGCGGGTATAGATCGCGTCGAGTGGCCCGATGCATGCTTCAGCCGCGGGAACGAACAGGCCGCAGTGCGCAAGCAGCGCGATCACGGCGGCTTGCCGCATGTAAGTGGACTTCCCTCCCATGTTCGGACCGGTGACGATCAGCAGTCTTCGCTCAGGCGCGAGGTCCAGATCGTTTGGGATGAAGTGCTCGACCTGCGTTTCGACGACGGGATGTCGCCCTTCGCGTATCCGCAATCCGGGCGCACCGGTGAACGTCGGTTGCGTCCAACGCCGGGCGCCGGCCATCACAGCATGGGACGCGAGCACATCGAGGTTCGCCATCGCTTTCGCAGCGCGCTGCAGCTCGGGTATCGCCGGCGCGAAGCTGGATAGCAGGTCGTCGAAGAGCTTCCTATCACGCGAGAGTGCCCGCTCCTGCGCCGACAGCGCCTTGTCCTCGAATGCCTTGAGCTCCGGTGTGATGTATCGTTCGGCGTTCTTCAGCGTCTGCCGGCGTCGGAAATCCACCGGAATCTTTTCCACGTGCGCGTTGCCGACTTCGATATAAAAACCGTGCACGCGGTTGTATTCGACCTTCAGATTGGGGATACCGGTGCGGGTGCGCTCGCGCGCTTCGAGCGTGACCAGGAAAGCGCCGCCGTTGTCGTGGATCGTCCGTAACTCGTCGAGCTCGGCGTCGTAGCCGTCGGCGATTACGTTACCGTCGCGTATCGCGGCCGCAGGCTCCGCCCGAATCGCGCGTGTGAGCAAATCGAGCCATCGCGGCTCGATGTCGAGGGCAGCGGCGCAGTCGCGGAGCAGGTCGGCTTCGGCGCCTGCGACCGTCCCGGCGATCGCCTGTATTCGGGCAAGCGTATCGCGCAACCCGGAAAGATCTCGAGGGCGCGCCGTTCCCAGCGCGATCCTCGAAGCGATACGCTCGACGTCGACGGTGTGCCGCAGTGCTTCCGCCAGCCGGCGGCAGACTTGAGGTGCCGCCGCCAGCTCCGCCAGCGCCGCATGTCTGGCAAGCGCGTTGTCACGCGCTCGCAGCGGGTACGTGAGCCAGTATCGCAACATTCGGGATCCCGCCGGCGTCCCGCAGTCGTCCAGCAGCGACAGCAGGGTAGGCGAGCGCTCGCCACGCAAGGTCTCGGTGACCTCCAGGTTGCGGCGAGTCGCTGAGTCCAGCGCAAGATGATCTCCGATGTGCTCGACGACAAGAGTTGCGACGTGCGCAAGGCTCGCCTGTTGCGTAGCTTGAGCGTATTGCAGCAGCGCACCCGCGGCGGCGACGCCCAGCGGCGCATCGTCGGCGCCAAACCCCGCAAGATCGTGCGTGCCGAAATGTGCGCAGAGCCTTCGCTTTGCGGCGTCGACGTCGAACTGCCATGGCTGCAACGGACTTGCGGCGGCATCGCTGCGATGCGGAGGCGGCACTTGCCCCTCGGCATGCAGAATCTCGCTGGGATCCAGTCTTTCGAGAAGCGAGCCGAGCTCGGCGAGCGGCAAATCGCAAATCCGCAGCTGTCCGCCGGCGAGATTGAGGGACGCGACACCGGCTCGCGCGCCCGCGGCGTGGACCGACACCAGAATGCAATCGCGCTTTGCATCGAGCAGTCCGGCATCGGTTACGGTGCCGGGCGTCACGATGCGCGTGACCTTGCGCTCCATCGGACCCTTGGACGTCGCGGGGTCGCCGATCTGCTCGCAAATCGCGACCGACTCTCCGTTTCGGATCAGCTTGGCGAGATACTGCTCGACCGCGTGGTACGGAACGCCGGCCATGGGGATCGGCGCACCCGCCGAATGCCCGCGCGACGTGAGCGTGATATCAAGAAGCGGCGCAGCGCGCGCGGCGTCATCGTAGAAAAGCTCGTAAAAGTCCCCCATGCGGTAGAACACGAGCTTGTCCGGATGCTCTGCCTTGACGCGAAGGAACTGCTGCATCATCGGCGTATGCGCGGATAGCGGCGCTCCTGCAGGGGGCGTGCGCGCATTCATCGGCGCAATTATAGGCTTCGCCGAAACGGGCGCGTGACCGAAGGCTGCGAGCGGCCGGCGCGACACAACGCCGCGCGAATACCTAGTTGTCTTGTGTGACGAGTGCCGCCAAGGCGGTTCGCGAGCCGACGAGGTAGACCGAGTAACTGTGGCCCCCGGTCAAGGTCACCGCGGGGAGGCTCAAGCTCGTCAGTGTGCTTCCGGAGACATTGAAATCGATTTCATAGCTCGTGCCCAGCGTGGGATCGGCGTCGAATTCGACGCCGAGCGACGCCGTGTTCATCGCGAGCGATGCGACTTGCCTGCTGAAATTGACGAACACATCGACTGCCGCGACATCGGTAGAGCTGTTGACGAAGCGCACGCGCGCACGGGCCACGGCGGGCGGCAGGTTATTGTCCGTGAGCACCAGCGACTGCAGCGCGCCGGCGGGGCCGGTCAGGACAATCGATGAATCGGTGGCCGGCACGAGATTCGGCGTCAGCGCAAGCAGCGTCGCTCCGGGCGTCGCCGTGGCTTCCACAGTCAGCGTCGGCGTGCCTGCAGCGGTCTTACGATAGCCCGATGCACCCGTAAAAGGAAGGTTGGAGAGGACGAGCTCGTGGTTGACGAACACGTTGAGGGGCGACGCGACCGACGACCCGTTGACTACCTTGAACTGCGCGAGCAGGTTGTTGACGATGCGGCCTGTCCCGACGTTGTCGATATTGAGGAGCGCGACATTGACGAGTCTGCCGCTACCGCGCGCGTAAATGACGCCATCGATCAGTGCCCGCTCGGCGATGGTCTGGGGGAGCGAATCGAAAATGATTTCCTTCGAATTGGCCGGCGTAACGCGGATCTCTATGTTACCGGCCGGGATGAGAACAAACCCGCTGTTGCTGCCGGGCGCTACAGCCGCGATGACCGGAGTGGCCACATCCAGGCTCGCCCCGGGAGGAGTTATGTATATGTCGAGTGGTCCGCTACCGATGGAGGCGTTGAGCAAACGAAAGCCGAAATTGCCCGCACCCGGATCGACCGTGGAATCGTTGAGGAGAATGCTTGTGGCATTGCCGGCGGGACCGAACGCGACGTACGTGTAATTCGTTGCCCCGAGGAAATTGGCGACGGTGCTGCTTACGACATTGCTGGAGGTGCTGGGAACCGTTGGCTGGATGGTCTTGATGCCGATTCCGATCTGCTGGTACGAGGTCTGTCCTTCGAATGCGAGCCCGGAAACGACCGTGTCGCTGTCGAGAAAGACGGTGATCGGGCCGCCCGCATTGAAAACGAGGTTGACAATACGCAGCGCCGCGTGCTGACTCGTCTCGTCGGTCACGCCTTTGTCGGTGTTGCAGCTGATCAGGACCATCGGGCACAAACAGGCGAACGCAACGACAAGCGCGCGCTGCAAGCGCGTAAAGATTCCAGTCGCACTACTCACTCGCACTTGTATTTCCTCTTGTAGGCTTTGATTCGTGGATCCGCCCGCAACGCGGGCATTTCCGCGGAGGTAGAGCCTCGTCACGCGCGGAAAGTCGGCGGCCACACGCAGCCGTAAGTGAGCGCACCCCGATCCGCGGGCGCAAGCCGCACCCCGCCAGCGCAGGCACGAGTCAGTTGTCCTGAGTCACGATGGCTTTTAGCGCGCCGGCCGGGCCCGCGACATAAATCGTGTATTTGTGGGCCGCGGTCAGCACCACACCCGGCAGCGTCAATACGGCCTGGGTGGCGCCGGAGACATTGAAATCGAATTGGTATGCGGTGCCGGTAGTGGCCGCCGCGGTGAGGCTAACGTAGCCGGATGCGGTGTTCGAAGCCAGCGCGGAAATCTGCTTGCCGAAGTTCACGAAAACATCGAATGATGGCACATCGACCGAAGTGTTGACCACGCGCACGCCTGCCGTGCCGCTCGGAGGCGGAAGATTGTCATCATTGAGCACGACCGCCTTGAGCGCGCCCGCAGGGCCGGTCAGCGCAATCGACGTGTCGGTGGCCGCTGCGAAAGACGTCGACAGGGCGAGCAGCGTCGCGCCGGGCGTGCTCGTCGCCTCGATGCGGAGATTGTGGGCTCCCGCGCTCGTTCGCTGATAGTTGGACACGCCGGTAAAGGGAACGTTGGAAAGCTGCAGGATGGAGTCGACGAAAATGTTCAGCGCGGAGGGAACTTGTGACGCGTTGACGATCTTGTATTGCGCGAGCAGGTTTTCGGCGATCGCGCCCGACCCAACGGAGTCGTCATTGAGCACCGCCACGTCGACAAGCTTCCCGCTGCCCTTGCCGAAAAGAACGATGTTGGTCCCGGAATGCTCCGCGAAGGTCCGCGGCGCCGTATCGTAAATCACGTCCTTGGATCCGCTCGGCGTGACCCGGATTTCGAAATTGGTGCCGATCGTCACGGGCGTGAAACTACTGGTGGCTCCGTAAGCGACGCCGGCGATGGTCGGGGATGTGGCGGCGAGATCCGCGCCCGGCGCGGTAAGGTAGATGTCGAGCGCACCCGACCCCGCCGCGGCGTTGAGCACGCGCACCGCAAAAAAGCCGTTTCCAGGATCGGAAAAGGAGTCGTTGAGCAACAGCGTTGCGACTCCGGTCAGAGGGCCGAACACGACATAGGTGTAGTTGCCGCTCGGGACATTGACCATCGAGTTCACCAGCGTCGTGGGCGCGCCGGTCACGCTCACGATGAACGTGGGGGTCCCGCCGTCGATGCCCGCGTATTGCGTCAGGCCTGGAAAGGTCAATGCGGTGGCCACCGGCTTCGCGTTGACGGTTACGTTGAGCGAGGGCGCCTCGGCGAAAGCATTGAGGATGCGCATCTGCGCGTTGGTGTTGCTGCTGCCCGATTTGCCGCATCCGGTCAGCGCAACACAAACGAGACATAACGCGGCGAGCAGGATACGGTGGATAGGCATGAGCACTCCAGGATTGTGCGAAGCTGTTGCCGGGATTGCGGAATTCTTCAAGGCATGTTTCGAGAGGCGGATTCTAGCGCTTTGTGTCCCGATCTGTCGACGAAGCGGGCTGTTTGATCAAGGGCTTGAAACATTCGGTTACTTTACGAAAGCGTCCAATATCGCTCGCGACGAGCCATTCGGTATTGAGTGCGGCACCATTGTCGGTGCAACTCAACGCCAGCCGGCGAAAAAGAATGAAATCAGTGGGATTGACGAGTGCAGATGCGGCGGATTGGTCGGGGTGAAAGGATTTGAACCTTCGACCTCTACGTCCCGAACGTAGCGCTCTACCAGGCTAAGCTACACCCCGACTTATCGCAATGCGGCCGCATGCGGCGGGAAGGACAAGCTTTCAAAAAGTCCGCGTCACTGCGAAAGCGCATAATTCTAGCAGAGTTTCGTGGTAAGTCGACGGTGTGAGCGTCGCCAGACACTCAGCCGCGCGTCTGCTTTCCTGTTCCGCGTAGCGGCGCGTGTAGTCGAGCGAACCTGTGCGTTGAAGCGCCCCGAGGACAGGCTGGAAATCGGCGACGCGGCGTCCTTCGATGGCGCCGCGAATGAGCGCTACCTCGTTAGGCGAACCCACCGCAAGCGCGCGAATCAGCGGCAGCGTCGGCTTGCCTTCCGCCAGATCGTCGCCGAGGTTTTTGCCGATCGCAAAATGGTCCCCGGTGTAGTCGAGCACATCGTCGATGAGCTGGAATGCGGTGCCCAGGTGCATGCCGTAACGCGCCAGCGCCGCTTCCAGCGGGGGTGCCGCGTTGGAAAGCACGGCTCCAATCTGCGCCGCAGCCTCGAAGAGCTTGGCGGTCTTGCGCTGAATGACTTCAAGATAACGAGGCTCATCGACGTCGGGATTGCCGGAGTTGAGCAGCTGCAGAACCTCGCCCTCGGCAATTACATTGGTTGCATCCGCGAGGATCCGGAACACTCGAATGTTTTCGGCGGTCACCATGAGCTGAAACGAGCGCGAATACAGAAAATCGCCGACCAGCACGCTGGCTGCGTTGCCGAACATCGCATTGGCGGTTGCGTGGCCGCGACGGAGCGACGACTCATCGACCACGTCGTCGTGCAGCAGAGTCGCTGTGTGAATCATCTCGATGACTGCGGCAAGTTTGTGATGATTGCTGCCTCGATAGCCGCAGGCTTGCGCCGTGAGGAGCAGCAGCGCGGGGCGAAATCTTTTTCCGCCTCCGCCGATGATGTGCTCGGCAACCTCGCGGATCAGGACGACTTCGGAGTGAAGCGCCTTGCGCAATACGGCGTCGACTTCACACAGGTCGTGGCGCAGCACCGCTTGAAGCAGGGGGATTGTTACGGGAGGCGCCGAATCGGTCATAAGTAACACGGATTTTCGCGCGCCGGGCCGGCGAAACGCATTTTAACCGACGAAGCAGGCAGGCGGCGGCGAGCAATCACTTTGACATGTCGCGCGTAAGGTCTTAAAATAGCTACCTTTTTGCAGCAGTGCGCACGGAGTCCCTATGTACGCGGTCATAAAGACCGGTGGCAAGCAATATCGCGTTGCCCCGGGTGAAAAACTCAAGGTAGAACAGATACCGGCGGATGTCGGCGCAGAGGTCGTTCTCGATCAAGTTCTGATGGTCGGAGACGGCGAGAGCGTTCGCGTGGGTCAACCGGTTGTCGCAGGCGCCAGCGTCAAGGCGACGGTTCTCGCTCACGGGCGCGGCGAAAAAATCCAGATATTCAAAATGCGGCGTCGGAAACACTATCAGAAACATCAAGGCCACAGGCAAGGCTACACCGAGCTCAAGATCGACGGCATCGTCGGCTGATCGGACCCGGCCGAACTGGCTCAAAGGCAGCTACTTATGGCACACAAAAAGGCAGGCGGCAGTTCCCGCAACGGTCGTGATTCGCATTCCAAACGCCTCGGCGTGAAAGCGTATGGAGGCGAGGTCATCACCGCCGGTGGAATCATCGTGAGGCAACGGGGCACAAAAGTGCATCCGGGCACCAACGTCGGCATCGGCAAGGATCACACCCTGTTCGCGCTGGTCGACGGCAAGATCGTCTTCGCGACCAAAGGCAGCGACAGGCGCAAGACCGTCAGCGTCGTTGCCGCCGAATAGGCGTCGCGGGCGCCATCGCCCTGGCGACGTTCGTCGGCATCAAAAAATCCCCTGCTTCGGCGGGGCTTTTTTTTGGCCTCGGGAGGGTTTAGCGTCGCTCCAGCCACCACAGCATCGCTCCTGCGACCACAACGAATGCGGCGACCGGAAATGCGGCGGAAAATAGTGGCGGCCAGTCGTTGATGATGCCGAGATACGAAAACAGGCGTCCCAGCAAAAAAAACACCAGCCCAAGCATCGTCCCGGCGAAAATTCGGAATCCGATTCCTCCTGCTCGGCGCTGGAAATAGGCGAACGGCAACGCGAGCACCATCATCACCAGCACCGCCGCGGGGTAGAAGATCTTGTTCCAGAGGGCGATCTCGAACCGCGACGTCTTCTGCTGATTGCTCCCTAGCACGCGGATGTTGTCGTAAAGCGAGGCCATTTCCAGCTTTTCCGGCGCAACCTGATACACGGTCAGGATCGAAGGCTTGAGAACGGTGTCCGAGGTGAGATTTTCGTCGCGGGTAACCTTCGCGCCGTCGGCGAATAGCTCGGTCGTCTGAACGTTGCGCAGCTTCCACTGCCCGTCGGCGACAAACGTGCCGGAATCCGCGGTGCGCAGGATCCGAAGGCGCAAATCCCGATCGAACTCGTAGATGCGAACACCCAGCAGAGACATGTCTGCGAGAACGCTGCGAATGTTGGCGAAGGTAAGGTCCTGCTTGAACCAGAACCCCGACTGAAATTGCTGCGCGACAATGCGGGTCGCCTGTCCTTCCGTCTGGACGCGTACTTGTTGCGCGAGACGCTCCGCCGGCGGCGCGAGGAATTCACCTGCAAGGAAGGTGGCAATCGCAAGCGGGACACCAATGCGCAGTATGGCGACGGTAATTTGCGTAAGCGACGCACCCGATGTTCGCATGACGGTGTATTCGGAATTTCCCACCAGCTGTGAGATTGCAAACAGCGTGCCGATCAACACCGCCGTCGGCATCAGTTCGTACACGTGCCCGGGAAGGCTCAAGCCGACGAAAAGCAACGCGCGCCCGAGCGGATAGCCGTCCCTGCCGACGTTGGCGAGCTCATGGATGAGATCGAAAAACGCGAACAGCATCAGCAAGGCGACGAAGATCAGCAGCGTCGCAAAAAATACTTCGCGGCCGATATACCGATTAAGCGTCTTCACGCCGGGGAACCTCGCTGCCGTCGCGGCAGCCAGCCGGCGACCGCCAGACGCTTGCTGAAAAGCAGGATCACGACGCTTGCCGCGATGGTGTGGACCAAGAGGAGTCCCGCCGCCAGCGAAAGCCGGCCTTGTGCGATGAAGCTCTGCACGATATTGAGACAGTTGCTGTAGAGCATGTACATGAAAAGCGCGGCGAAGAGGTTGAACGATCGGCCGATGCGCGGATTGACATGCGAGAGCGGAATCGCCAGCAGCACCAGTATCAATGCGCTGATCGGCACGGAAATGCGCCAAAAGAGCTCCGCTCGCTCGGGTCCGCCAGCGATCGCCGCCAGCGGCGCGGTGGGCACAGCTTTGAGCGAGAAGGGCAGCGATCGCGCTTCCGCCGGCTCGATGCGTCGGCCAAGGCGCTCGAATTCCGCCGAGCGGAACTCCGCGCTTCCCGGCTGGCCCTCGTAGCGCCGGCCATCCTGCAAAACAATGAAATGGTCGCCGTTGGGAGCGTCTTCGAGATGGCCCGAGCGGGCTACTGTGGTGACGTCCTTTTCGCCGTCGATCGAATGCAGAAAGATGTTCCTGATCGTGCCGTCGAACGTATTGAAGCTTTCGATGAAAACCACCAGCTTCGCCTGTCGAAATTCCTTGAAAAGGCCCGGCGTCAGCAACGAAAGCTCCTCGCGCGACTCGAGTTGACGTTCATACTCCAGCCGTCGCTGTTCCGCCCACGGCGAAAGCCACAATGAAAGCGCGACGATGGCGAGCAAGAACGGGCTGGCAAACAGCAGGATCGGTTTGAGCCAGGCCGTCAACGCTTGTCCCGAGGTAAACCAGACGATCATCTCGCTATCGCGATACCACCTGGACAGGGTCAGCAGCACCGTCAGAAACAGCGCGACGGAAAGCAGGATGTTGAAGTAGAACAGCGCATTGAAGCCCAAAAGGGCCAGAATGCCCTCCGCGGCGACAGTTCCTCCCGCTGCCCGGGCCAATAACCGCAGCACGAGATTGGTGAAGAGGATTCCCAGCAGGACCAGAAACAGCGCGATCGCGGTCGCAGTCAGTTCTCGTACGAGGCTGCGGCGAAACACCATGACGACGGAAATATTTTGACTTTTTCGGGCTGATTTGCCGATAATGCGAAAGGCAGCGCCTAAAGGCAAATTTTCGTTCGGGGAAGGGCGATGGAATTTACCATAAAAAGCGGCAGTCCAGAGAAGCAGCGCAGCGCTTGCGTTGTCGTCGGCGTCTTTGACAACCGCAAGCCCAGCCTGTCGGCCGACCTCATAGACCGCGCCTCGGGCGGATACATAAGCGAGATCATCCGCCGGGGAGACATGGAGGGGAAGTTAGGCAGCACCCTGCTGCTGCACAACGTTCGTGGAACACTGGCTGACCGCGTGCTGCTGGTCGGCTTGGGCAAGGAACGCGATTTTCGGGAAAGTGAGTTTCGCAGCGCGGTGCGCGCGGCTGTGCGCCTGCTCAACGAAACCGGCTCATATGAGGCGGTAGTCTATCTGACCGAGGAAAAGGTCAAGCGGCGCGAGGTCGCGTGGCGCGTCGAGCACGCGGTCGTGGTCGCGATGGAAGCGGTCTACAGGTTCGACCAGATGAAAAGTCAGCCGGCGGAAGTGCGCAGGCCGCTGCGCAAGCTTACCCTTTCGGTCCCACAGCGCAGCGATCTCGGCGACGGCGAAGCCGCCGCGGCCCGCGGGCTTGCAATATCGCATGGCATGGACCTTGCGCGCGACCTGGGCAATCTTCCCGGCAACATCTGCACTCCCGCACACCTGGCCGAGAGGGCACAGGCGCTCGCCCAGGACCTCGGCTTCAAATGCGAGGTGCTCGAGCGAAATCAACTCGAGGAGCTCAAGATGGGCTCCTTCCTCTCGGTGACCAACGGCAGCGACCAGCCGCCGAAGTTTATCGTCCTCGAATATTCGGGAGCAGGCAAGAAACAGAAGCCTTGCGTGCTCGTCGGCAAGGGAATCACGTTCGACAGCGGCGGCATCTCGCTCAAGCCCGGGCTGGACATGGATCAGATGAAATTCGACATGTGCGGGGCCGCGAGCGTGTTTGGCACATTCGCCGCGATCGCCGAGCTCAAGGCGAAGATCAACCTTGTCGGCCTCGTTCCGGCATGCGAGAACATGCCGAACGGTCGCGCGACCAAACCCGGGGACATCATCAAAAGCATGTCGGGCCAAACCATCGAAATTCTGAATACCGATGCGGAAGGCAGACTGATCTTGTGCGATGCGCTGACCTACGCCGAACGTTACGAACCCGTCGCGGTGGTCGACATCGCCACATTGACCGGGGCAATGGTGGTGGCGCTCGGACATATCGCGACCGGGCTGTTCAGCAACAGCGACAGCCTCGCGCGAGCACTGCTCAATGCCGGTGAGGAATCGTTCGATCGCAGTTGGCAGTTGCCCCTCTGGGAGGACTATCACGACGGGCTGGCTAGCAACTTCGCCGATTTCGCCAACATTGGCACTCGCGCCGGCGGAAGCATCACGGCCGCGTGCTTTCTGTCCAAATTTGCCAAAAAATACGATTGGGCGCATCTGGATATCGCCGGCGTCGCGTGGAAAGAGGGCAAGGAAAAAGGCGCAACGGGCCGGCCCGTGCCTCTGCTTACGACGTGGCTTTTGTCCCAGGAGAATGCCGCCTGACGTCTGGCTGAAATGACCTCCATCGACTTTTACACGCATGTCACCGATCGCCTCGAGGTCGCCGCCAAGCTCATAGTCAAGGCGGTTGCTCAGCACGGTTGCGTCCGCGTACTGACTCACGATGCGTCGATGACCGACGCTCTGGATACGCGTCTGTGGGTCGACTCGCCTACCGGGTTCATCCCGCATTGTCGAATCGACAGCCGCTTGGCGGACCAGACAGCGGTATGGATCGATCATGCGCTCGAGCACCGGGGCCGCGCCGCAGTGCTTATCAACTTGAACGCGGCGCCTCCTCCGTTCTTTTCGCGCTTCGAGCGCCTTGCCGAGATTATCGGCATCGACGACGCGGACGTGGCGGCGGGCCGCGATCGGTTTCGCTTTTATCGCGAGCGAGGTTACGAGCTTCGCACACACAACCTCTCCGAGCGCGCGTGATGGTATCGGCGCGCGAGTTGCTCGAGCAGGCCGGCGCACTGATGCGAAGGAACCGCGGCCGCTCCGACGAAGCCGATATTCCCGTTCTTACCGATGTCGTCACGGACGCGACGGTCGCGGTGGTGCCGCTGCTACCTGAGGACGTCCCGTTGCTTACGGACGTTGCCGAGAAAGTCGTTGTCGACAGCCTTCCTCTTCCCGCAAAGACATTCCGATCGCCTGGCTCGTTCGAGGGAGATCCTTCCGACTGGCTGGTGGCGGACACCATCGATCCGGCGATGCACGGCGTCACGGGGCACCCGCCAGACACCTTGTCCGTGGTTCCCACCGTCACCCTCAAGGCCGCCGGCTCGGACGCAACGCCGCCCCCGAAACCTTCGCAGCGCAGCTTGCGCGAGGTGGCGGCTGCGCCGCAGCCGCCGGAACCCCTGCTACGCGCGATTGAAGAAGCCACAGCGGAGCCGAAGGATGCCGAGGAGCCTTCGTTGCGTGCAGCCCCCAACTACGCAGAGTCTGGTCCTGACGGGCAAGAGACGTCCGCGCCGCCGTCTTTGCGTGAAGCAGAGGACTCGCCGTTGCAATTCCATCGGCCGCGCGAGGAATTCGAGCCCGCTTCGGCGGACGGTACGCCGCGCGGGACGGAGGAAATCGCCGAACGACCGTCGAACGAAGACGAATCCCGATCGGGGGACGACGCCGGTCGAGCGCGCAGAGATTCGCCGCCGGAGCCTCTGCGTGACCTGAAACCCCTGCCCTCCGTCGGTCCATTGGAAGCGCAGCAGGAGGAGGAGCGCTGGCGCTCGCTCGCCGAACAGATCTCGATGCAGGTTCTGCAGCGGATCGATCTATTCACCGACACCGGGCTCAAGGAACAGCTCGCGGCGCATCTGCAACCCATCGTCGAGCGCGCGGGCGCGGAATTGGTCAGCGCCATCAACACGCACGTGGGCCGGCTTTTGAGGGCTTACGTTGCCGAGGCGATCGAAAGGGAAATCGCCCAATGGCGGGACAGCCAGCGCTGAATGCAACATGCCGGTCTGGCGCTGCGTCATGCTAGACTGCCGGTATGAATATCGGCTCGACCGTCGGATCGACCACGCGCGGCGCGGCAGGCGCGAGCTTCGCGTATAGCGTTTTCTATTACTTCGGCATGAACGCCGGGGGCCGCGTTCACCGATAGCTTCACGCAGTTTAAAAGAACGATCGGGCGGCCCACGGGCCGCCCGATTTTTTTGAACGACAGGAGAATTTCATGATCATCGTGATGCAACCCGATGCGGGCGACGCTGAAATAGATGCCGTCGAAGCCAAGATACGCGCTCACGGCCTGGCGGTGCACGTCTCGCGCGGGACCGAGAGGACGCTGATCGGCGCGATCGGAGACGAGCGCGCGCTCGAGCCGGAAATGTTAGATCCCATGCCCGGCGTCGAGAAATCGATGCACATCGTCAAGCAATACAAGATGGTGGCGAGGGAGTGGCACAAGGCGAATAGCGTTGTCGATGCGGGCGGCGTGCCGGTAGGGGGTAATACGGTACAGGTGATCGGCGGGCCGTGCTCGGTCGAAACCGCGGACCAGATGGTCGCCGCAGCAGCCGGCGTCAAGACTGCGGGGGCACGATTGATGCGAGGCGGCGCGTTCAAGCCGCGCACGAGCCCGTACGCATTCCAGGGCAAGGGTGTCGAGGGGCTCGAGCTTCTGCGCTCCGCGGCCGACGGCGAGGGGCTTCCCATCGTCAGCGAGCTCATGGACGTGCGCATGCTGGAGACCTTCCTGGCATACGACGTCGACGTCATTCAGATCGGCACGCGCAACATGCAGAATTTCGATCTGCTCAAGGAGGTCGGCAAGATCGACAAGCCGGTGATCCTCAAGCGCGGCATGTCGGCGACGATCAACGAGTGGCTGATGGCGGCCGAGTACATTGCTGCGGGGGGAAATCACAACATCATCTTTTGCGAGCGCGGCATACGCACTTTCGAGACGGCATACCGCAACGTCCTCGACGTCACTGCGATCCCGGTGCTCAAACGCGAAACGCACCTGCCGGTGATCGTCGATCCCTCGCACGCCGGGGGCAAGGCGTGGATGGTGCCGGCCTTGTCCTGCGCCGCCGTCGCCGCAGGGGCGGATGGGCTTTTGATCGAAGTCCATCCCAACCCCTGCGACGCCTGGTGCGACGCGGATCAGGCGCTGACGCCCGCGGAATTCTCGTCGCTTATGCAGCAGCTCGGCGCGGTGGCGCGCGCGGTGGGGCGCGAGCTGTAGCGCCAGATCGGATGCTGACTTCGGTTACGTAAGGCGTCCGATATAATTTCCAGCTTTGCGAAGGAACGCCGCGCGCCCATGGAGATCGAGAAAAGCTTTGATCCTCGCGCGATCGAGGAGAAGTGGTATCCCTTCTGGGAATCGCGCGGGCTGTTCAAGCCTTCGATGGATCCGGCCGCGCCGCCGTTCTGCATTCAGCTGCCGCCGCCCAATGTCACCGGCACCTTGCACATGGGTCACGCCTTCCAGCAGACGCTCATGGACGTGCTCATCCGATACCACCGAATGCGGGGCGACAACGCGTTGTGGCAGGTCGGCACCGATCATGCCGGAATCGCCACGCAGATCGTGGTGGAAAACCAGTTGCTGGCCGAAGGATCGTCGCGCCGCGCTCTCGGGCGGACGAAGTTCGCCGAGCGTGTGTGGGCATGGAAGGCGGAATCCGGATCGACGATCACCCGGCAGATGCGGCGGCTGGGTGCGTCATGCGACTGGTCGCGCGAGCGATTCACGATGGACCCGGGATTATCCGCCGCAGTCGTCGAAACTTTCGTGCGGCTGTACGACGACGGTCTCATCTATCGCGGCAAGCGCCTGGTCAATTGGGACCCGAAGCTCGGAACCGCCGTCTCCGACCTCGAGGTCGAAAACGAAGAGGAAACCGGCAAGCTCTGGGAGATCCGCTACCCATTCTCCGATGGATCGGGCTACGTCACGGTCGCGACGACGCGTCCGGAGACGATGCTTGGCGACGTTGCGGTGGCGGTCAACCCGCACGATGAGCGCTACCGCCGCGTCGTCGGCAAACAGGTAGATCTGCCTTTGACCGGGCGCAAGATCCCGGTAATCGCCGATGCCTACGTCGACAAGGAGTTCGGCACCGGTAGCGTGAAAATCACGCCG
>VBCZ01000386.1 GCA_005889025.1 Betaproteobacteria bacterium | reverse complement strand
CGTGGAACCGCTGCTGCCGGCGAACGCGCCGGTCCTGCGCGCGCTCGAGCTGCCGCCTGTTTACGGAATCACCATGGCCGAGGATGTCGGCGAGGATATTTTTGTCGAGCAGGCGCGTATCGCAATGGACCGGGGGCTGCGATTGGTGCAGCTGCGCGAGAAGTCGTTTTCTGCGGAGGGGATATCGCGATTCGCGGCGCGCATTCGCGATCTCGCCCGGGCTCGCGGTGCGCGGGTCCTCTTGAACGGCGAAGCCGAGACGGCGAGAGCGCTCGGCTGCGATGGTGTGCACTGGACTGCGGCTCGTCTTCTCGCTGCGCAGACGCGGCCGCGCGATATCCTCTGCGCAGCATCCTGCCACGATAAGATGGACCTGGCTCGCGCGGCGGCGCTCGGGCTGGACTTTGCCGTTCTGGGGCCGGTAAAAGCAACGCCATCGCATCCGGCGATGCGGCCACTGGGATGGGAAGCTTTTGCCGGGCTCGCGCGCGCATCGCCGCTGCCGATTTACGCGCTCGGCGGACTCACAGCGGGCGACGTCGACGACGCGATTGATCACGGCGCGCATGGCGTTGCCCTTAGGCGAGGCGCGTGGGTGCAATGACCGGACGGCGGTAAAGCTTGCTTGGCGGGCGATGTGCCGCTTACGATTCCGGCGCGGATTTGTCCGGATCGTCGGGCTGCTGCGCGATCGGGACTCGGTACGATTCGCTCGCCCAGGCACCGAGGTCGATCAGCTTGCATCTCTCCGAGCAGAACGGACGGAAGCGGCTCTCCGCAGACCATTCGACTGCTTGTCCGCACTGAGGACAAGGCACGCTGCGCTTCTTGGCCATGATGGGTAGGTAGTTCGCCCGCGTGAAAAGCTACGCGGGCGCGGTTTCCTTCAAGTTTCGCGAGGTTGCGCGCGGAAGCGCGCGCTCGAGAACTCGTGCGGCATGCAGCGCCTCGCGGCCGCTGCCGTCGCGTATCTGATGTCTGCAGCTGAAGCCGTCGGCGACGACAAGCGTGGTCGACGCCGCACCGCGCACCGCGGGCAGCAGCCTGGACTCGGCCATCTTCATCGAAATATCAAAATGCTGTGCTTCATAGCCGAAAGCGCCGGCCATCCCGCAACAGGAAGACTCGATCACTCGTACGGCAAGCCCGGGGATCCATCCGAGTACGGCCTGGACAGGTTCGAGCGCCGCAAAGGATTTCTGATGGCAGTGTCCGTGAAGCAGCGCTTCGTCCTGGTCGAGCGGCTTCAGCTCGACTCCAAGCCTTTGCTGCGCCTTCTCGCGAACCAGGAACTCCTCGAGCATCAGCGCGTTTTTCGCCAGCCGCTCGGCGTCCGCGCCGAACCGGTAGCTCAGGAATTCGTCGCGCATCCCGAGAATGCATGAAGGCTCCAATCCCACGACGGCGACTCCACGATCGATAAAGGGCAGCAGCGCGTCGAGGGTACGCCGTGCCTCCATCCGTGCTTCGTCGACGAGGCCTGCGGCAAGAAAAGTCCTGCCGCAGCACAAAGGACGCTTTCCTGGTACCGCGTTGTTGTGGACCGTATATCCGGCGTGTTCGAGCACCCGCGTCGCTGCGCTTGCGTTCTCGTGCTCGAAATAGTTCGTGAAGGTATCGACGAAAAGAACGACTTCCTTTTTGACTTCGCTCCGGCGGTCGGTGCGCCCACTCGCCCGGGCCAGGTAATCGCCTTGCCAAACCGGCAGCGAGCGTCGCGCCGAGAAGCCGAACAATCGCTCTGATAGGCCTGCCGCGGCAGGCAGTCGATCGCGCAGGTTCGCGAGCCAACGAACGCGGCTGATGGTGCGAGCGTAACGGGGAAGATAAGCCATGGCCCGCGTGTGCAGCGGTATTCCATGAGTTTCGTGGTACGCCGCGAGAAATTCGACTTTGAACCTGGCCATGTCGACACCGGTCGGACATTCTCGCCGGCAGCCCTTGCACGAAACACACAGATCGAGCGCGTCGCGAACCGTGTCGCTTTCAAGGCCTTCACCGCCGAGCTGTCCCGACAGCGCGAGCCGCAACGTATTCGCGCGACCGCGCGTCGTGTGCTGCTCGTCTCGCGTCACGCGGAAGCTGGGGCACATCGTGCCTGCATCGAACTTGCGGCAGTGGCCATTGTTGTTGCACATCTCCGCCGCCTTGGCGAGTCCATGCGTCGTGTCTCCGCCGGTTCCGGGCGCGCTTTCGTGGCCCGTGAGGGCATCGCGCTGAACGTCCCAGGGCGACCAGTCGAGCTTGGGTTCAAGCGCGAGCCGGCGATAGCCGGGTCCGAACCGGAAGAGGCTGGTGTCGTCCATCGTGGGCGGAGAAACGATCTTGCCCGGGTTCATTCGATTCCCGGGATCGAACAGCGCCTTGACCTCGCCAAACGCGGCGGAGAGTCGCGGTCCGAACTGCCACGCAATCCATTCGCCTCGGCACAGCCCGTCGCCGTGTTCGCCCGAATACGCGCCTTTGTACTCGCGCACCATCGCAGCGGCTTCATCGGCAATCGCGCGCATCTTCAGCGCGCGCGTACCAGGTGCCGTGAGTGCCGTGCTTGCGGAATATGTCGCTCAGACGGTCGGTGTAGTCGGCCAGGTGTTCGAGCGGCACGGCGCAGTCCTCGATGAACGAGACAGGCTTGCCGTCGCCCTTCATCGACATCATGATGTTGAGCCCCGCCTTGCGCACCTCCCACAGTTCCTTTTGCGCCTGAGGCGACGTTATGCGAACGACGGAGTCGGGATGCCCGAGATCGCCCATCAGCTCGCCGAGGCGGTCGAGGTTGCGCGATTGTTCCTCTGCGCCAGCGCCTGTGAACTCCACCAGGAGTATCGCGGCGGGTTCACCGATAATGGCCGCCTCGACGACCGCGCGAAATGCGGGGTTCGCGCGGGCGAGCTCGATCATGGTTCTGTCGACCAGCTCGACCGCGACGGGAGCGAGCTTGACGATGTGTTGCGCCGATTCCATTGCGGAGTGGAACGTCGGGAAATTCACGACACCGAGCGCCTTGTGCTTCGGGAGCGGAGCGAGCTGCAGCTTAAGGCGGGAGAAATAAGCGAGCGTGCCTTCCGAGCCGACCAGCAGATGCGCGAGATTTACCGATCCATCGCGAGTGTAAGGGCGCACGCTTTGCGGATTGAACACGTCGAGATTGTAGCCGCCGACGCGACGCAGCACCGAAGGGAACATGGTCGCGATCTCGTCGTGTTCGCGCTCGCCGATCGCCTCGAGCGCATTGACCGTCGCGAGCGCATTGGGATCGCTTCGCATCGTGTCCCGCGGTCCGAATGCGATCTCCCTGCCGTCGGCAAGGATCGCGTCGATTCCGAGCACGTTATGCACCATGTTGCCGTACTCGATCGACCGCGATCCGCAGGAGTTGTTGCCTGCCATGCCGCCGATGGTGGCCTGTGCCGATGTGCTGACGTCGACCGGAAACCACAGATCGTGCGGCTTGAGGAATGCGTTGAGCTGGTCGAGCACGACGCCCGGCTGCACCGTTACCGTCATCGCATCGCGGTCGAATGCGACGATGCCGTTGAGCGACTTGCTGTGGTCGATCACCAGCGCTTCGCCGACGCTCTGCCCGCATTGCGACGAGCCGGCACCGCGCGGCAGCAGCGGCACGTCGAGATCGCGCGCCACCGCCATCGCAGTCCGCGCGTCGTTCTCGTCGCGGGGCACCACGACGCCGACGGGAAATATCTGATAGATCGATGCGTCGGTCGAGTAACGGCCGCGCGAGCCGGCGTCGAACAGCACGTCGCCGCGGCATTCCTCGCGCAAACGCGCCGCAAGCCGCGAGGCATCGACCGCGCGCCGGAGGCGCGGCGACATGCTGACTAGTTGTTGCGGCGCGTTCATTGGTGTGCCTGGCATTCGGCCGAGCGCAATCTTAGGTTACGCCTCTGGCGAAACGAAGTTGGGCGGAAGAAAACAACTCTCTTGTACAATATACCAAGCTGCCCTCGGCAAGGAAACCGATGTTGCGACTCGACGATCATCCCAGCGGTCGACATTTTCTGCAGATACCGGGTCCGACCAACGTACCGGATCGGATACTTCGCGCGATCGATCAACCGACCATCGACCACCGCGGCCCCGAATTCGCGCGCCTTACGCTGGAGATTCTCGAAGGCCTGACGCAGGTGTTCCAGACGCGCGGCCCGATCGTGATCTATCCCGCGTCAGGCACCGGCGCGTGGGAGGCCGCGCTGGTCAATACGCTGTCTCCGGGCGATCGCGTGCTCATGTTCGAGACCGGACATTTCGCGACGCTATGGCGGAAAATGGCCGACAAGCTCGGCCTTGTCGTCGACTTCGTCCCAGGCGACTGGCGGACAGGCGTCGATCCGGTGGCGGTTGAGTCGCGGCTTGCCGAAGACAAGACGCACGCGATCAAGGCGGTGATGGCCGTGCACAACGAAACGTCGACGGGTGTGACCAGCCGCATCCCGGCGATCCGCAAGGCGATCGATCGCGCCTCGCATCCCGCGCTTTTCATGGTCGACACGATCTCGTCGCTCGCATCGATGGACTATCGTCACGACGAATGGGGCGTCGACGTTACCGTCGCCGGTTCGCAGAAAGGTCTGATGCTGCCCCCGGGACTGTCGTTCAACGCGGTCAGCGACAAGGCGATCGCGGCTGGTTCGAAAGCGCGCCTGCCGAGGTCGTATTGGGAATGGGAAAGTATCATCGCCATGAGCCGCCAGGGCTATTTTCCATACACGCCCGCGACCAACATGCTCTACGGCCTGCATGAAGCTATCGACATGCTGCTCGAGGAAGGTCTGGCGAATGTCTTTGCGCGCCACGACCGGCTGGCCGAGGCGACGCGCCGGGCAGTGCGCGCGTGGGGGCTGGAAGTGCTGTGCCGCAACCCCGCGGAATACAGCAGCTCGCTCACCG
>VBCZ01000385.1 GCA_005889025.1 Betaproteobacteria bacterium | reverse complement strand
AGCGAGGCAGGTTAGTGACCCGGACTCCCTGCAGCCGGCAATCCAATAACGCGTCCATGGGCAGCACGCCCCCGCGCTGCTCCGCGACCGCAACGACGATTTCATCGATGTTGCGATGCTTGACCGCTTCTCTTATCGATGCACTGGTCGCAACGATGCGATTGGCCGCGACCGCGATTTCCTTCTCGTGGCCAAGCGCACAAAAGCCGACGAGATCCAGGCCGCGTGGATCGGTCGCTGCGATCGATGTTTCTACGAAGCGCGCTTCCGGACCCGTTCCGAGCACGAGAACGCGGCGGGGCAGGACCGCGCGAGCCAGCAGCCATTCGCCTATGTGCCGCAGCACCGTGAGCGCGCAGAGCGCGTAGAGCACTGCGAAGCCGAGTCCATGCGGAAATAGACTGCCACCCAACAGCACTTTGGCGCCAATGTAGGCAACGGGAAACTCGACGCAAAGCAGCAATACCGCTCGGGGAACATGCTCGCGCCAGGGTATCCGGCGTCCGCGGCGGTAGAAGCCGAATGCCGCGTTAAAGCAGAGCAGCACCAAAACAAACGAAAGGGCCGATGTGAGCGTTTTCCAGGACGGCGTCCAATGCGGGTTCCCAAGGATTCCCGCGAGAAGGATCGCGGCGGTCACCCACCCGAACTCCACCGCGAGCTGAAATAAGCCGACGCCGTGAATGCTTTCGCGCACCAGCCTATGCAAGCAAGCCTCCACACATCGCCAAGCGCCATTGCCGTCGAGGCCGTCGCGCAAGAAAAACGGACCGTTGGATCATCGGGGCGGCCACTGGAACATCGTCGAGATCGGGCCGAAACAAAGGCATCGGGACCGCCGCTTTGGATGAATGGGACTAAGGTCGCAAAACCCAATTATTGTGGGCCCAAAATCCGAATAATGTAAATCGGCGGGGCTCTACGCCCTCAAGATGACCGGATTTTGAAAAAGCTAATCCGACCGCGCCGGCGCGCTTCTGGCCTTAGCCGAAAGTCATGAAGCGCGTTGACCTGGCAGGTGGCGTGGCATACAGGCAGCCGGCTTGTCCAGAGCGTATCTCACCGAAGCCGTGAGCCTATTTCCCGGGGCATCGGCATTGCGCCGCCGGTGCGGTGTGCCGGCATCCGTCTACGCGATCGTCATCAATACCGGAGCATGATCGCTCGTTCCAACGTCGGCGAGAACGACGCAGCTGGTCGCGCGGGAGGCGATCGTCCGGGAGGCGAGGATGTAGTCGATGCGCCAGCCGATGTTGCGTTGACGCATGTTGCGCACGGCGGCCACCAAGTGAACATGCTCGCGTTCTCCGGATCCAGCGCCCGGCCGACATCGACCGAATGCCCGCCGAGGAGTCCCTCGAAGAGCTCCCGCTCCTCTATGCGCTGCCCGATGACGCCCGCTTTTCGCTCACGCGGATGCACGTCCATGTCCGAGCGAGCGATGTTGATATCGCCGCACAACACGACTTCCCGTCCCTCCTGGTGCAGCGCTTTCGTCCACGCCGCCAGCCGGCGGAGGAAGTTGAGCTTCGCGGCATAGTCCTTTCCACCGTTGGGCACGTAGACCGACGCCAGGACAAGGTTGCCCAACGCAACCTGGACGATGCGCGACTCCATGTCGAACTCGGGATGGCTGAACACCGGCTCGGCATCGAACAGTTCTTTTCTGAGATGGAGCGATACGCCGGAGTAGCCGCGAAGGCCGTGCCAATAAACGTGGTAATCGGCGAGCTTGCACCGCTCGGGAATTTGCGCGGGGTCCGCTTTCAGTTCCTGTAGACAAATCACGTCGGGCCGGTCGCGCTCTACCCAGTCGCATAGCTGGGCTTCCCGGGCGCGGATGCCGTTGACGTTCCAGGTCGCAATCTTCATCTGGAGACATTCTAGTCGTTGCGGTCAGGCGCGATGAACCGGCGCCATCAGACGCGCCCGCCAACGCGGATAGCGCACGGCACCGGGACGTCTCTTTCCTGGACATCCGGACGATCCGGGGCATACAGTCAATTTCAAGGTCCTGCCGGGCAGCGGTAGGGAAGGAGCGTAACGCATCGCGTGGTGTTGCCAACGGTATACTGGTCGCGTTGGCCCTACCAATGGTATCGGGGCGAACAACCGAATCGCGCGCGTTTCGGTCTCACAGTGGAGGCAGGCGGATGATGATCGAGCAAGCTCTCTTTCAAAGCAACGGGATCGCTGCGGCTCGTTCTGTGGGACTCGAGGAAGGAAATTGAGCCCGATGCGCTCAATTCTGATCACGGCATGGCTCCTTGTCGCCGCGACGAGCGCGGCAGCGGCCGACCTGGTTTTCGCGGTGACCGAAGGTGTCACCTACTTTCAGACCAATAAGGAAATCCAGGGTCGGTTTCAGCCATTGGCGGACCTGCTCGCGAAAGCGCTCAAGAGGCCCGTGCATGTCGTGGTGGTCAGCGCCTACAACGACGTGCGCGAAGGACTCGCGCGGCAAGAGTACGACCTCGCTTTCATTCATCCGGCGCATGTGTCGTTGGCCGCGATCAAGTCGGGCAAGTACGAATCCGTCGCTTGGACCGCCGGCTACACCGATTATTCGGTGGCGCTGCTCGTCAACAAGGAGCAGCCGTTCACCAAGCTGGACGATCTGAGAGGCCATACCTTGGTCAGCCCCGATCCGGACTCCATAACCACGGCCATGCTGCGCGCCATGTTGCGAGACCAGAAGATAGGCGCCGGGGACGTCAAGATCATCACCACACGCTATCAGGATGCCGTCCCGTTCTATCTTCAGTACGGGTTCGCCCAGGCAGGCGCCACCGCCGCGAAGTCGGTGATCAAGGACTGGACCGACAAAGGCGGCAGGGTACTGGTTTCCTCGCGCCCCA
>VBCZ01000007.1 GCA_005889025.1 Betaproteobacteria bacterium | reverse complement strand
AACGTAAGGCGCTATCCCGGGGTCGCGTGGGGCGTTCATGGCAATCGGAGACGAGATGGGTTCATTCGATGGCACTGGTCGACCTCGCCCGCTCGCGAAGCAGGAACTTCTGGATCTTTCCGGTCGACGTCTTCGGCAGCTCGCCGAAAACGACTTTCTTCGGCGCCTTGAAGCGCGCGAGCTGCTGCCGGCAGTGCTCGATCAGCTCGCTCTCGGTCACGCTGGCGCCCGGCTTGATCTCGACAAACGCACACGCCGTTTCACCCCACTTCGGGTCCGGCTGCGCGACGACGGCGGCCGCGAGCACGGCAGGATGCCGGTAAAGGACATCTTCCACTTCGAGCGAGCTGATGTTCTCGCCGCCGGAAATGATGACGTCCTTCGAGCGGTCCTTGATCTTGATATAGCCGTCGGGCTGCATCACGGCGAGGTCGCCGGAATGAAACCAGCCGCCGGCAAAAGCCTCCTCGGTTGCGGCCGGGTTCTTCAGATATCCCTTCATGGTGATATTGCCGCGAAACATGATCTCGCCCATGGTCTCGCCATCCCACGGCACGCGCGTCATAGTTTCCGGGTCCATCACGGTCATGTCTTCCTCGCAGGTGTAGCGCACGCCCTGACGCCCATTGCGCTCGGTCCGCTTGCCGATGTCGAGCTCGGCCCACTCTGCGTGCTTGGCGCACACGGCTGCCGGGCCGTAGGTTTCGGTGAGTCCGTACACGTGGGTGATATCGAAGCCAATCCGCTGCATGCCCTCGATGACCGCCGCGGGCGGCGCTGCCGCCGCCACCAGCGCCTTGACCTGGTGCGTGATGCCTTCCTTCAGCGCTGCGGGCGCATTGATGAGCATGGCGTGAACGATGGGCGCGCCGCAGTAGTGGGTCACCTTGTGCGCGCGGATCGCGTCGAGGATCGGCTTGGCTTCCACCTTGCGCAAGCAGATATTGGTGCCGGCGTTGGCCGCCATCGTCCAGGGAAAGCACCAGCCGTTGCAATGGAACATCGGAAGCGTCCACAAGTACACCGCGTGGCGCGGCATGCCCCAGTCGATGATGTTCGAGAGCGCGTTGAGATAGGCGCCCCGGTGGTGATAGACAACGCCTTTGGGATTGCCCGTCGTTCCCGAGGTGTAGTTGAGCGAGATCGATTGCCACTCGTCCAGCGGATGTTTCCACTCGAATTCCGGATCGCCGTCGGCGATGAACTGCTCGTAGGTCATCGATCCAAGCGTTTTTCCGCCGGGTCCCTGCGCGTCGATGATATCGATCACCAGCGGCTTTGCGTCCATGCGCGCCAATGCGCCTTCGACGATGGGCGCGAACTCGGTGTCGGTGATGAGGACCTTGGCTTCGCCGTGGCCGAGCATGAATGCGATCGCGTCGGCGTCGAGGCGGGTGTTGAGGGTGTTCAGAACGCCACCCGTCATCGGCACGCCGAAGTGCGACTCGACCATTTCCGGCGTGTTCGATGCCATCACCGCGACGGTGTCACCGGTGCCGATGCCGTGCGCGACCAGCGCCGAAGCGAGTTGGCGCGCGCGGGTGTAGGTCTGCGCCCAGGTGTAGCGCCTGTCGCCGTGCACGACCGCGAGCTGGCGCGGATAGACGTACGCGGTGCGCGCGATCAGCGACAGCGGTGAAAGCGGCGTGTAGTTCGCCGCGTTCTTGTCGAGATTGCTTTCGAAAGCGTTGCGCATCGGCATGGGAGGAATCGGTCTGCGTAGGACTCCGCTCCACATGGTATCGAATCCGCTCGAAAAGACAATCGCGGGCGGGCTCTATCCCCGCACATGCAAGGGCGCCTCCTGTGCTCCTTGCCGCGATCTGCCGATTTCACTATGCTGACCGCTGCGCTCACCTGCATCCCATGGGTCACCGCCTCTCCAAGATCGTTACCCGCACCGGTGATGCCGGCACCACCGGCCTGGGGGATGGGACACGCATCGCCAAGGACTCGGCGCGGATCGAGGCGATCGGCGCAGTCGACGAGCTCAATTCAACCCTGGGGGTGCTGGCGGCCGAGATGCTGCCGGTGCCGATCGCCGCGTGCATCCTGGACGTTCAGCACGACCTGTTCGATCTCGGGGGCGAGTTATCGATCCCGGGGCATGCCGTGATCACCGAAGCGCACGTCGAGCGCATCGAAATAGCGGTCGAGCGGTTCAATGCAGATCTGCCGCCGCTCGAGGAATTCATCCTGCCGGGCGGAACACGCGCGTCCAGCCTGGCTCACGTGGCGCGAACGGTGTGTCGCCGCGCCGAGCGTGCGCTGATCGGCCTGGCGAAGACGGACAACGTGAGCGACTTCGCAAGAAAATATCTCAATCGCCTGTCGGACCTGCTGTTCGTGCTGGCGCGCGCGATCAACCGCGCGGAGGGACAAGCCGACGTGCTCTGGCGCAGGGACCGCAAGCACGTCTGAAGGAATCCCTGGTTCCCTAAATGGCCCTCGATTCCGCCAAACAACTCGAACGCAACACCCGGCTGACGGATCTCCTCGCCCGGGCAGCGGTATCCGACCAGCAAGCCTTCGCCGAGCTCTACCGCCTCACCTCGTCGCATCTGTATGCGGTAGCGCTGCGTATATTGAGAGAGCCGGCCGCTGCAGAGGAGGTGTTGCAGGAAAGCTACGTCAATATCTGGCACCACGCTGGATCGTACGTCGCCGCGAAAAGCCAGCCGCTGACCTGGTTGACAAGCATCGTGCGCAATCGTTGTCTGGACCATTTGCGCCGGCGCGAAATCGACACGATCACGATCGTGAAGGGGTGCGTCGACGCGCTGGAAGCAGAACAGAAGCAGGCGATCGCGCTCGCCTTTTACCAGGGCTTGTCGCATGCCGAGCTGTCGCGTCATTTGAAGCAACCGCTGGGAACCGTGAAGTCGTGGGTGCGGCGCGGCCTGGAACGGCTCAAGGCATGCCTCGACGGCGCGGGGATCCGTCGCTAGGGCGGTCGATGCGATGAATTACACGCCTGAACGCGCCAATGCCATTGCGGCCGAATACGTGCTGGGGACGCTGCCTTCCCGCGCGCGAACACGCGTTGCCAGGCTGATCGCCACCGACGCTCGCTGGGGCGAGACGTATCCGTGGCCGCGCCTCGACCGAGGGAACGCGGGGAAACGTTTGGAGCACCCTCGCCCTGTGGCGGGGCCTGACTCTCGCCGGCTTCGCCACCGCATTGGCGCTTGCGCTGGTTGTCCTGACGCCACCGCGCGAAGCACCGAGCGAAACGATGGTCGCGGTCTTGGCAGGCCAGGACGCCAAGCCCGTGCTGGTGGCATCGGCGGATCGCGCAGGCCGGATATTGACCGTGAAAGCGATTGCGCCGCTGCAACCCGGCGCGGATCGGGCATTGGAGCTGTGGGCGCTGCCCGCGAGCGGCAATCCGCGCTCTCTGGGACTCATTCCCCCCACGGGCCTGGCACGGCTTGCGCTCCCCGCGCCTGCGGGAACCGCCCTGCAGAACATTCCTGCGCTCGCCGTGAGTCTCGAGCCTGCAGGAGGATCTCCGACGGGGCTGCCGACCGGACCCGTGCTGTACTCCGGCCCTCTGCAAAAACTCTATTAGCTCGGGCGCAAGACCACCGGCAGCGGTGGCGCCGGCGTCGTTGCGACAGCGTCGACGACGCGCACGGGCGTGCTCGTTTCGACGCAGCCCACCCGCGGCGCGGCGTGGCTGGCGGTGACGACCTTGCGTACTTCCGGTTCGGCCCAGAGCAGCTTGGCCTGAACAAACGCCGATAAGGCGACGACGACAAATACGGTGACCGCGCCTGCTATACCCGTCCGCGGCCGCCAGGCTGATTTCGGATCACGTTGCATACTGTTCTCCTAGTGGTCTCTTGCCGGAGTATCCGGCGCCCTGCGTAGACTTTGTCGCTTGCCGCCCATCATCGTTGCCCGGCGATGCGCGGACTTCATCCCGCGTGTCGCCCTTGACAGTCGCACTCTAGACACGGCGAATCGCTCACTCAACGGCAAGACGACGGATCGGCACAATCGCGGCATGAAACACTTTCCACCGCGACGAAACGATTCGTCTCGCGCGCGGAGCCGCCTGCTCTTCTCATGCGGCACAACCCGCGCTGACTGCATTGTCGGTACGCGCGCCATTGAGGCGCAAACGGTGATTGCGAATGTCTTGCATGAGCATTCGGAATATGACTTGACCGGGCCGTACCGGCGCCGGCGGAACGGACGCTGCGGATTGGTTGCCGCGCACGGGAACTCATTCCGGCGCGCGAGTTGCATGCGGAGCGCGCATGCACGAATGCGCAACGGCGCGTCCCGGATGGACGCCCGATCAAGACGCCGCTTGAGCGCGCCTCCGCACGACTTGGTCGATGGCGCCGAAGATGGATCGACCGTCGG
>VBCZ01000001.1:3502-4636 GCA_005889025.1 Betaproteobacteria bacterium | reverse complement strand
GCCGCCGATTTGCGAATAGACGACCTTGACCTCGCCCAAACCCGCTGCCAGTGCATGCTTCTCCAGCAGTTTCTCGTGCTCCATGATCATGATGGGCAGATGCGGAATGGCAAAGCCGCGGGCGATCTGGACCTCCTTCACTTCGGCCGATGCCGTCATGGGAGAGCCGAGCGCTGCAACGAAACACAGCACAGCCACCGCCGATCGCAATCCGTGGCTCGCTACCACGATTAATCCGTGCATCGGTGTTCTCCTCCGGCAAAAAGATCGATAAGTGGGGCGGTCTGCATCTCGCAGGTTGCTTCGGCGTTCAGAGCATCTCCGGCATCAAATCCGCACTCCGCGCTTCGGGAGGAAGCCTGGCCACCATTTCCAGCCCCGAGATCTCGAAGAACACGAGCGTATCGGCTCCCAGCGGCTCGACCACCGATGCGGCTACCTCGATCGTCGCGGCGTCGACGTCGGCGCCAGCCCAGGCCAGGTGCTCCGGCCGCAGCCCGAAGATCACGTCTCGTCCGACCCAATCGCGATAGGCAGCCGCAACCTCGGCAGGGACGGCGAACGACGCCTCGCTGCCGAGAGCAACTGCGAGCATGCCATCCCGATGGTCAAGCCGAGCCGCGACCAGGTTCATCGTCGGCGCGCCGATGAATCCCGCCACGAAAATGGAAGCAGGCTGGTTGTAGATCACGTCGGGCGTGGCGATCTGCTCGACCCGGCCGTCGCGCATCACGACCACCCGGTCGGCGAGCGTCATTGCTTCGACCTGGTCGTGCGTGACATAGATCATCGTCGTCGCGACCCGCTTATGCAGCTTCTTGATCTCGGTACGCATCTGCACACGGAGTTTCGCATCGAGATTGGACAGTGGCTCGTCGAACAGAAATACCTTCGGATCGCGCACGATCGCGCGTCCCATGGCGACACGCTGACGCTGGCCGCCCGACAACTGCCGCGGCCTGCGCCCGAGATAGCCGGCGATATTGAGAATCTCTGCAGCATTTTCGACGCGCCGGCGAATTTCATCCTTGGCGTGATCGCGATAGATCAGGCCGAACGCCATGTTCTCGTAGACGCTCATATGCGGATAGAGCGCGTAGTCCTGGAACACCATCGCGATGTCGCGGTCCTTGG
>VBCZ01000001.1:1188-3402 GCA_005889025.1 Betaproteobacteria bacterium | reverse complement strand
GCAGGACCTCGAGAGGGCCAAATGACTTCGTCACATCGATGAGCGACAAGGCCGCCATCAGCGGCTCTCCCGCGCAATGAGCCCGAGGAGGGGGTCGACGAGTGTTGCGCCTCGAACGGCCGCAGTTGACGCCATCGCGACGCTCATCGGCTCGACGATTCGTTGCGGGACAGGTTCATCTGCAGATTTCCGGCTCGCAGGCATGATATCGATTTGCAGTGAACGGTCAATGACGACGCGTGGGACGCAGCATCCCCGAGTAGACGAAGGCAAAATGCCCAATTGACGTACTATCTGCAAGGGCTATCATTTGATTGCCGATAAATGGCGGTGCGGCGCCTCCCGACCCGGTCAGGCCACTTCCGCACCACAGTTTGTCACTTCGGAGGAGACCCCATGAAACGCCGGACGATATTGCAGGCCGCCTTAGCGGGCGCTACGACACTCGCGCTGCCCTATGCGTCACGTGCGCAAACGCCGCGAAAGCTGAGCTACCTGACGTGGAACATCGCCGACCAGGAGCAGCTTTTCAAGGAGGAATTCGCCGACTTCCGGAGCGCGAATGCCGGCGTCGAGATCGAATGGCTCGACAAGAAGGGCACCGAGCTGCCGGCTTTCTACCAGACCCAGCTTGTCGCCGGTACGGCGCCCGACGTGGTCGATCTGCAGGGCGCAATATGGGTCGAGTACGCGGCGAACGGTGGGCTGCTCGACCTCACGCCGTATCTGAAGAAGGAGCCGGAGGTCGCCAAGCTGTTCAATCCGGATTATCTGGCGAGTTGGCAGTATCAGGGGAAGAACTACATGCTTCCCTTCTACATCGCCAAGACGCTTCTCTACTACAACAAAACGATGTTCAAGGAAGCGGAATTGTCGTCACCGCCGCGGACCTTCGACGAGCTGCTGAGCTACGCCCAGAAGATGGCGAAGGCTGAAAAGACCGGTTTCCTCACCTTGAATTTCGATTGGCTCTACTGGCCCTTGTTCAAGATGAACGGCATCGAGCTGCTTACCCCGGACATGAAGAAGGCGGCGTTCAATACGCCCCAAATGGCCGCGGTACTGGACCGTCTGGCGAAGGCCACGGAGAGCGACGCGATCAACAAGATCTCGTGGACCGGACGCTGGGTGGAGCCGAACGGCGCCTTCGCCGCCAACACGGTTGGCATGTTGCACGCCCATTCCTCGTCCTATTTCTTCGTGAAGGGACAGGGGTCGTGGATCAACGAGAGCACGCTGGGCGTGGCGCAGGCACCCGGCTATTGGGCCTCCCCGACCAATCACGGCTTCGGCATCTCCAAGAGCACCAAGAATCCCGATCTCGCGTGGGCTTTCATCAAGCACGTGACCGGGACTAAATGGGCCACTAGGTTCTCGCAGAGCCGGAAGCTCCTGACCGGCAACATTGCCGCAGATCGCGCCGGACTTGAATATCTGCGCAAGGACGATCCGCTGGGTGCGCAGGTGCTGCAGACGCAGCTCGAGCATACCGACAAGTTCACGGGCAACTGGCCGCTGCCCTTCGACGCGCAACTCAAGGACGCGTTCTATCCGGAGATCCAGAACGCGGTGCTCGGGCGTAAGAGCGCCAAGGCCGCGCTGACCGACGCCGAGCGCGCGGTCAACCGGGTGCTGAGCCGGAATACCTAGACTTCCACACGAGTCGGCGTTGCTCGTGGCTGTCGCTCCGGCGGTCGCCTACCGTCCGCACCGCTTGGCGCGTAAACGCACGCGCCAGGCGGTGCTCGTCTGGTGCTTCCTCGCGCCGTCGCTGGCTATTTTCCTGCTCTACCGCATTATCCCCTTGCTCTGGAACGTGGTCCTGTCGTTCGCGAGCTGGTCACCGCTGCGATCGGTGCGCTGGGCCGGCCTCGATCAATACGAGGAGATGTTTCAGGACGACGTCTTCTGGCAGTCACTCTGGAACACCCTGCTCTTCATCGCCAGCGCGCCGATCGGGATCGGGATCGCGCTCGGCCTCGCGCTGCTCGTCAGCTCGGACATTCGCGGTCGCGACACTTATCGCACCATCATCTTCATTTCCTATCCGCTGATGACGGTCGCGGTTGCGATCATCTGGCGGTGGCTCTTCGAAGAGCGGGTCGGACTGATCAATTATGTCGCGCGCTCGCTCCATCTCGTCGACCATCCGATCCAGTTCCTCAATTCGTTCGTATGGGCCCTCCCCTCGGTGATCGTCGCGAATATCTGGCA
>VBCZ01000001.1:0-1158 GCA_005889025.1 Betaproteobacteria bacterium | reverse complement strand
ACGAGGCGGCGGCGCTCGACGGCGCCAACGCGCGCAGCCGCTTCTGGCGCATTACCGTTCCGCTTCTCAAACCCTCCCTGTTCCTGTGCTTCGTGATCGGGATGCTCAACTCGTTCACGAGCTTCGATCTGGTCTATGTCATGACCGGCGGGGGCCCCGGCCGTGCGACGGAGCTTCTCGTCACCTATATCTACAAGCTCGGCTTCGCCCAGACCCGGTTCGATTACGCGGCGGCTGTGACGATCGTCTTCTTTGCGTTGTTGGTCGCGATCACCTGGACGGCGAATCGCCTGTCGGGCGGCAACGCCGGCGCGGTGGAGCAGGACTGATGTACCGCTATCCGCGATGGCCGATCCATCTCGCGCTCGTCGGCGTCAGCTTTCTCATGCTCATCCCGTTCTACTGGGTGCTCAAGACCAGCGTCACGGGCGAGAACATCTTCGCGTATCCACCGAGCGTTCTCCCCAAGTCGCCGCATGCTTTCTATTACGTCGACGTCTGGTACTACATCCCGTTCGCCCGCTATTTCGCCAACAGCGTCGCCGTCTCCATGATTGCGGTCATCGCCAACGTGGTGTTAAACGCGATGGCGGGTTACGCGCTGACGCGAGACTTCCCGGCCAAGGCGTTCGTCCTGCTGCTCTTTCTCTCCTGCATGATGGTACCTTTCCAGGCGACCATCATACCGGCGTACCTGATCACCGGCCGCCTGGGCCTGCTCGACTCGTACTGGGGACTGGCGCTGCCGCAATGCTCGACTATCGTCTGCATCTTCGTGTTCAAGGCGAGCTTCGACGCCGTACCGCGATCGCTGATCGACGCGGCGCGCATCGACGGCCTTTCGGAGTGGCGGATCATCTGGAAGATCATGATGCCGCTCGCCAAGGGTGCGATCGCGACGAACGTGATCCTCGCCTTCATCTGGTCGTGGAACAACTTTCTCTGGCCGCTGATCGTCACGCGCAGCGCCGACATGCAAACGCTCCCGCTCGGCCTGGCGCGATTCCTGTCATACCAGGAGGACACCACCGGCGCGCTCTACGCGTTCTGCATCATGGTGCTGGCACCCGGCATCGTTCTGTTCCTCTTGGCGCAGAATGAGTTCATCCGCGGCCTGACCTCTGGAGCGACCAAGGGATGAGCACCGAACACGTCGAG
>VBCZ01000383.1 GCA_005889025.1 Betaproteobacteria bacterium | reverse complement strand
AGGTCGGCGCGCCCTTCCGCGTCGTCAAGCTTGACCGCGCCAAGCTCCGACAGCACCTTTTTGGAATCCCCCTCCATCAGCAGAGCGCGCGCCAACGACGGATATACCTCCTTGGCCGGATACTTGAGCTCCATTGCCTTGCGCAACTCGGTTTCCGCGGCCACCGGATCGCCGGCCGCGAGTAGAGACTTGCCGAGGAGGAACCTTGCCTCTCCGTTGCCCGGATCCTTTTGCAAGGCAGTCTTCAGCTGGATGATCCCGGCGCTGTAGTCGGCCTTTTCAAAATACGATTTCGCCGATGCGATGAGGGAAGCGGAATCGGTTTTGCTGCAGCCGGGAATCAGAAAAGCCGC
>VBCZ01000382.1 GCA_005889025.1 Betaproteobacteria bacterium | reverse complement strand
TTGCCATTTACGCGTCCGAGAACGCGAAGAACCGCGCTTTTCTCGGCTTCATCTCGAACTTGACGGAGATTGAGCGCTGGGCTCTCGGAGCCCGTGGGCGCCAGCCCCAGGTCCGCCGCGCTGATTGTAGAGGTCTCCGACATGATCACCGCCCGCTTGATAACATTCTCGAGTTCACGAACATTTCCCGGCCACGGGTGCGATTCGACCGCATCGATAGCGTCGGCGAGGAGAGTCATGGCGCCGCGTCGCTGCTCGGCTGCAAAACGGCGCACGAAGCCGTGAGAAAGCAGAGCCGCGTCACCTTTGCGCGCGCGAAGCGGCGGAATGTCCACGGTGATTTCCGCCACGCGGTAATAGAGATCCTCGCGAAACTTGCCGGCAGCGATCTGATCCTTGAGGCTCGCGTGCGTTGCGCATACGATGCGCACGTCTACCGGAATCTCCTGGCGGCCCCCGACGCGCTCGATCACGCGCTCCTGCAAGAAACGCAGCAGCTTCGCTTGCAGTGACATCGGCAGATCGCCAATTTCGTCGAGAAAAAGCGTCCCGCCGCTTGCGGTCTCGATCTTGCCGAGTGTCTGCTTGGCCGCGCCCGTATACGCTCCCTTTTCGTATCCGAACAGTTCGCTTTCGAGGAGAGTCTCCGGTATCGCCGCACAGTTGATAGCGACAAACCGTTCTTCGCGGCGGGTCGACAGCTCGTGCAACGCCTTCGCCATCAGCTCCTTCCCCGTTCCCGATTCGCCCAGGATCAACACGGTAGCCGAGGAGGGACCGATCTTCTCGATCATGCGGCAAATCTGCTGCATCGCCGGATCGCGAGTGATAATTCCGGACATGCCGGGCGACGGCTGTGCGGCCTGGAGGCGCCGGTTCTCCTGCTGGAGCTCGTGCACGCGAAACGCCCGTTCGATCGTCCATGTCAGAATTTCCGGTTCAAACGGCTTGGTGCAGAAATCGTGCGCCCCGAGCGCGATGGTCCTGATCGCATTCGCGCGGTCATTCTGCCCCGTGAGGACGACGACCTTGGTGTCAGGCGCGAGCGCATGGATCTCCTCGAGCAGCCGGAGTCCCTCGGTCGGGTCATCAGGACTCGGCGGCAGACCGAGGTCCATGGTTACCACGGCCGGTTCGTAACGGCGAAGTTGCGCGATCGCCGATTCGCGGTCAGTCGCGACGATCGTCTCATATTGATCGAACGCCCATTGCATCTGCTTTTGCAGGGCCTGGTCGTCCTCGACGATCAACAGGGGCTTGCGCGCTTCGGTCATGCGACTTCCCTCATCGGAGTCGCCGCGGCGGCTGCGCTGTCGGCAATGGGCAGCAGCACGCGTACCCTGGTCCCCTTGCTCAGGGTGCTGTCGATCAATAGCTGCCCTCCGAGCCCATTGACGTATTGCATGCTTTCATAGACCCCGATGCCCATGCCCGCCGGCTTGGTTGTCTCGAACGGCTTGAACAGCCGCTCGCGGAGAAAATCGGGACTCATGCCGACGCCGGTGTCTGCGACTTCGACGACGGCGAAGCCGGCGTCACGGTACAGCCGCACCGAGATCGAGCCGCCGCCGACCGTCGCGTCAATGGCATTCTGCCAATGCCCGACGAGACGGCCACCTCGATCGTTCGCTCGTTGCTCGACTTCGCTGCGCATATCCTTTACACGACCGGCCCGAGGTCTACGGGGCGGGGATTCTCCAGCGGTGTTGTGCCGGTGTGCAACTGTAACATCAGCTTATGCATCCGCTCGACGACGTTCTCGACGGTGAAGAGCATGTCGCGTTGAAACTCGGGGTTGGTGCGATGTCGCTCGGCATTTCTGAGCATCAGCGAAAGTTGCGCCACCAGATTCTTGAGGTCGTGGACGACAAATGCCGACATTCGGTTGAACGCCTCAAACTTGCGTGCTTCCAGGAGTGCCTCGGTGGCGTGTATCTGACCGAGATAGCTCGCCGCCTGCCGGCTGGCGGTCTTGAGCATATCCCGGACCTCCCAGTTGACGTCGACTGCCGTCCTTGGCGTGTCGAGCACAACAAACCCGAGCAAATTCGAGCCGGATATGAGCGGGACGATAAGCCAGGCATTTGGAACGGAGCTCAGCCAGGCGGGCAGCGTCAGATCGGGATAACGTTCCCTCGCCAAAGCAAATTCCTTCACATCGACCACCCACCCCGTGCGCTCGAGGAACCGGGGAAGCGAGCCATCGAGAGGCTCAATGGCGTTGACCTGTGGCAGGTTCCACCGCGCCGCGGACATGAAACCGCGTCCATCCTTCTCGAGCCACAGAATGCCCGCGGGACTCTCGACAAGATTGGCAACCGCCATGATCGCCCGCTCGTGAACGCCCTGGAGCGCGCTCTCGGTCGAAAGCGTGCGCGTAAAACGGAGCCATTCCTCGCGATAGTCGTAGCGATAGGAGAAAAAATGCTTGCTGACGAATACCCTCAGCTTGGAGCGAAAGCGTCCCGATGACGCTACCAGAATGATCAGCAGCAGCGCACCGAAGAGCAATTCAATCTGGAATGCGCGCCCCCAGTCCCCGCCGACATAGCGAACGTAATAGCCCGCCGCGGCAATAGTGAGCAGGAACGCACCTGAGACGACGAGGGCAGTCGAATGGAAAACCGCCTCTCGGGACAGATGCATCTCGACGGTCCAACCGGTGTTCCGCGCGGTCGCGACCGCGATGAATGGGATCACCAGGGCGTTGGCGACGCCACGCGCAACCCACATGTCCACATCGATGCGGCCGAACAACATCGCATCGGCATTAAGGAATAAATCGAACCCGAAGATGCCGATCAGCGCGACACACAGCGGCTTGATGCTCCAACGCCCCTCGGGATGTGTCCACCGGATCAGCTGTTCGACGAGCGTCAATGCGAATATCGACAAACCAAGCCGAAGGCCGAACTCGACCCGCCCGCTGTCCGCGGCGAGGACTTGAGCGAGCGGCGACCCATCCGAAATCACCAGGCTTGCCACCAGGCCGATTATTGCAAGCGCGATTGCCCATCGCGGGATCAGCCGCTTGGCCCCCAAGAGGCCGTTCTGCTGTCGCCTCGCCTGCAGCAAGGCATCGAGGAAGACGAACCAAAGCCCGTAGCGCAGCGCGTCGAATACGTTTGCCGCAAGCCATGCCTCCGGAAATAACCGCACGGCGAACGCGGTACTGGCGGCAGCCCACAGCAGGGTTGCAAGCATGCTGGCTAGAAGCAGCGAGGCGCGGATCCCTCCGCCCCATCCCAAGATCATGCGAACAGCGAACGCAAAATAGCCAATCGCGGCGATGCCGTAACTCCAGGCGGCGATGGCGGCTACATTCGTTGCGTTCACGGTGATTTGGGCGCTGCCGGAAAGGGCCACATAGCTAATTCTAGCTTGGCCGCGCTAGGGCAGGAAGTTCTGCCCACAGCGGGTTGCGGATCATAAGTTCAAGCGGTCGAGCACGTCTCCCGGGGACGCGCCAAGGCATCGCTGAGCGGGCGTCGCGAGCTACGGGGCTTGCGGATAGACTCCGTCCGCTTTCGCTCCATCCCTCAGCGTGCACCTTCGCCTAGCATGACAACTCTTATCGTATCGATAAGGATCAACAGGTCGAGCAGCAGCGTGTGATTTTTCACATAGTAGAGGTCGTATTCGAGCTTCTTTACGGCTTGCTCCACCGTTGCACCGTACGAGTATCGCACTTGTGCCCATCCGGTAATGCCCGGCTTGACGCTGTGCCGGACGGCGTAGAAGGGTATTTGTTGAGTAAGCATTGCGACAAATTCGGGCCTCTCCGGCCGTGGGCCTACGAAGCTCATCTCGCCTCGGAGCACGTTGATCAGCTGGGGAAGCTCATCGATCCGAGCGCGCCGTATGAAGCGGCCGACTCGGGTCACTCGAGCATCGTTGATGGCAGCCCACGAGGCCTTGCCGTCCTTTTCCGCGTCCGGACCCATGCTGCGAAACTTGAGCAGCGTAAATTTATGGCCGCCGCGGCCGACGCGATCCTGCCGGTAGACGACGGGGCCCCTGGTCTCGATCGCGATCAGCATCGCGATAACCGCCATGATCGGCAGCGTGATGAGCAGCAGTAAGACGGCGATTGCAACGTCGAACAATCGCTTGATGAAGCCTCGGAGCCAACTTTGCCGGTAGCCTTCACCATAGATCAGCCAGCTGACCTTGAGCGATTCGATCGGTACTCTCCCATGCACACGCTCGAAAAAGCGCGCCAGATCGGTCACCTCCACGCCGTTCAGCCGGCACTCGAGGAGCGATCGCAGCGGAAGCACGCCGCCGCGCTGTTCGCGAACGGCAACGATGATCTCGTTGACTCCGAGGTGTTTTACCGTCGTCTCCAACGGCCCACCTCGCGCAATGACGCGCGAGCGGGACACGAGGGTGCGTTGCTCCTTTTCGAGAGCATGAAATCCTACCAGGCACATGCCCGGCGGGCCTCCCGCAGCGAGCGAGGCCTCCACCATGCGAGCCTCGGCCCCGGTGCCGAGCACCATGACCCGGTGTGGCAAGACTCTGCTGATCAGCGGAAGAACGACCCAGTGACGAAGCAGCAGCAGGCCACCGAACGCGCATACAAAGGCGATCCCGACGTTCTGCTGGAACTGATTTCCGCCCGGAAGCAACTCCGCGATCAAGTAGGCAAGCGGGACGCCGATAGCAGGCGCCAGGCAAAGCCGCAGGACGTACGCTGCGGAGGATAGTCTTTCCTGGCGGCGGTAGATTCCGAAAGCTCCATTCAGCGTCACCAGGACCACGGCGAATGCCAGCGCCGGTCCTGCCGCATGCATCAGGGGCTTGGTCATGCCCTCCTGGACATTTATCGCGAGCAAGCCGATCAGGAACAGCCATGAAAGCTCGATGGCGAGCTGAAGCAGGGTCGCAGCGGTGACGTTCTGGCGAAGAAAGCTAAACAAAAGCCCTCCGCGCCGCGCTATCTGACGAGATCGGTTTCACGCTCTCGCGCCAACGTAAAGGTTTGCCTCGGTTACGATGCAGTACACCGCGTTAACTGCTGAGCTCGACGACATCATTATCATGCTATCTCTTTGTTGTATTAACCGCCGCTCGCGTCCGGCAGATTTTCCGTTGCTGACTCACACACCAACTCGATTCGGCCACCAGCTTTTCAACGGAAGCAAACTTACCAAATGCTATTTTCGCGTCGACCTGCAACATCGATGCGCGATCCAGCCTCATCCGAATACCGAACGCGCGCCCGGGCACGATCCCTCAGGCAACGCGCCGCCTCCCCAAAGACAATGCGACCCTAATGGTGCCGAGTCATTGTGTCTCCGGCCACGTGAATATTCAGCATTATCCGATGAACGGAGCACGACGCGCACCAGTCGGATGCACCGGGCCCACTGTGCGATACAGACTGTTGCTCAAAAAAGCTTGACATTGGACCTGCGCACCGTATTAGCACTGTCCCGGCCGGATACTGTAGCGCTCAAATCACTTTTTCGACTGCGCTAGACATGTCTCATATGCGGCACTTGTCGTCGCACGCCGTCGACGCAAAGAATGCGGCGTAAACCATCGGCCGCAGGCACCACGAGCGTCGAGCCGGCGGCATTCGTTGGCCATGTAGCGGATCGGGACGGAATCCAATCCGATTCATGGATACAACTATTGCGTTCATGCGGACTGCTCTACAAGCGACTCAAAAACATCAGCAAGCCGCTGGGTCAAAATGCCGCGCTCGTAGGCCTGGATCTTGTCGTCAGTCGCGGCCCGAGGCGTCTCGCGCTGCTGCGTCCAGTCCGCGTATGCAGTCCGCAAATACTCTGCCAGCTCGTCCGTTTCGTCCGGACGAAACGCGCGTCCGCGTCCTGTCTGCTCCAATAGCGTCGCCACTTCCGAAGGCCGGTCGCAAACCGCGACGATAGGCCGTCCGCTGCGCAGGTATTCGTAAAGCTTGCCCGGGACTGAATAGGCTATCCCCGCGGGATAGGTATGCAGCAGCAAGTGACTCGCAGCCAGGAGCTGGAATATCTCCCGACTGGGGATTTGCCCGAGCAACTCCAGGCGACCCGAGAGATTCGGATCGTGGATATTTTCGCGCGCCCAGTCGCATGCACTCCCCGCCAGCGTAAGCGAGATTCTGGCGCCCGGCTCTCGCGCAAGGAATTTGCTGAGCGCCGTCAGAAACGCCGCGGGATTATAGGTTGAATAGAAGGAACCGCAATAGGTAATCCGGAACCGGTCGGATGGCGGTACGCTTGAGACTCGGGCAAAGTCCTCCTCGTCATAGCCATTCGTGATCGTGACGATCTTTCGCGGCGGAACCCCGTGCCTCTCGATCAGAACGGCACGATTGGCCTCAGTGTTGGCGATGATCCGATCCGCGGCGGCATAAACTCGATGTTCGAGCCGCAGATCGATGCGCTTGCGCCACGCCGGTGGACTGCCATACATTAGGACATTGTCGGTCCAGGGGTCTCGAAAGTCTGCGACCCAGGGAATCCCGAACTCGCCCTTGAGCTGCAGCGCGATATAGTGGCTGGTCTCAGGCGGCGAGGTGCTGTAAAGAACGAGATGTTCTTTTCGCTCGAGGACCCGCCGGGCGACCGGAAGCACGTCATCGGCCCATTTCGCGAAGCGATCGGGATACTGCAGCGCTCCCTTGACCGCACTCTCCACCCGCCAGAACAGAGGAAGCCGGTGCAGGCTCTTCCATAATCGGCTCTCATCCCCAGCCAGGCCAATTCGGAGTACTTCGCCTTCGGCAGGAATGGAATCAGCGGCTGCCGCATTCCCTTGTGTTCGGCCGGCCTGGTGCCAATCTGGCGCGAGGACCGTTGTCTGCCAACCAAGCCGATGCAGATATTTGATGAACTTGACGGTTCGGGTCACTCCGCCACTGGTGTCCGGGGGGAAAAAGTACGCGAGCATCAGTAGACGTCGCAGACGATCACCGGCGATGTTGTCGTCGGGCGAATTGGGTTGCAAAGCGGTCGTCATGGATCTTTGTTCTGGACATGTCCACTCACAAAGCGCGTTCGAGCCAGGCTGTCGTGAGCGGCGCCGGAGTCTGGGCTCCGACCTGATTCAAATGCTTCGACGCCATTGGATAATCTGCCCATAGCCGTTTCGTGCCCCCGTGAACAGCGCTGTAAAAGAAATGTTCCGAGCGCTGCGTGGCAATTTAGTTCAGATTACTAGCATTTCCACCGGAGCTAATTCCTGAAGTCGGTACATAGCGATGCTTAACGGCTTCATTTGCCCAGTGAAATAGCAGCGAATGGCGCGTTCTAGGCTTCGAGTATTTCCGTTCAATCAGCGGAGCCTTCGGCATCGATGATCCCAAAGCGCGCAAGAGGCGCCCTAGTCTGTAGCTCTCGAGGGCGCGCTGATTAATCCAATACAGCCGCCGCATAAGGTGGCAAACCAAGCGATCAGTAACATTCGCAAACAGCGGGACCCGGTCAGCCCACTGCGAGAAGTTGTGGAGGGTTGTGGGAGATAAGACCTGATCCAGAGGCGTGTCTGTAGCACCAAGGGTATGCACAGGCCGCGCAGCCGCTTTTTTCCTTTGACCAAAAAGATGTCTCGGCACCCCTGCAGCTTCAATAATGCGTCTCGGGATCGGACGGTCGTAGTTTGTTGCTGGGACTCGCCAAGGCTTCATCTCTTCCGAGTTCGAGATTCCATGGATCGATGACTGATTCACGCAGCCGATAAAGGGCACGGGAAGATTAAGAAATCCCACGCGCAGTCGAAATTCGGCGAGCGATCCACCGGATGGGTCCCCACGGACAATATTTGGACTCACGCTGTCATTGTGGCGTGCCCAAACTTTATCGCCGTGATATCCGGTCAACAGGAGTCGAGCGCCAAGGCGGCGTTCGGCGGACGAATAGATCAAATCGTCGCCGCCGTAGCCCGTGGCCAGGAAATCTATTTCGGGGCAATCCTTGCGCTCCAGATACCCCATCGGGTCGAACTCCTCGACTTCCAGTCCGAGAAATTTTCCGATCTGAAGGCCGGAATCGCTCTCCGCACCATACTCCTCTCGCGCAGTAACAAAGGTAATTGCCTCGCGACAACCAGCGAGCCGGCCGAGAACAGCGCAGGCCGGGGAGTCGTAACCTGACGAAATTGTGGTTATCGGGAGATACGCGGTTGTTCGAGCTGGATCCCGAGCATTGGTGATTACCTCTGTGACTTCTTCCAAGAGGAATCCGACGTAGTCGGAATAATCTCGAAACTCTGACCGCATTGTCTTCGGCAAGGG
>VBCZ01000384.1 GCA_005889025.1 Betaproteobacteria bacterium | reverse complement strand
GCGCGGGAGACGTGATGCGGCGCGCACGCGACGAGGGCTTCGAGGTCGGCGTGCACAGCTGGGACCACGTCAAGTGGCAGGACGGCCTGGACGGTGCGTGCGCGGTATGGACGGGCTACCAGATGCAGCTAGCCTGTGACCGCTTCACGGAAATCTTCAAGGAGGCGCCGCGGACACACGGCGCCGCCGGCTGGCAGATGAACGTTCACGCCATGCGGCTCACTCAGGCGTTGGGTTTCGACTATTGCTCGGATGGCCGCGGCCTATTTCCCCATCTGCCGGTGTGGAACGCCGAGCTGATACGCTGCCCGCAACTTCCGACGACGCTGCCGACGCTCGACGAGTTGATCGGGATCGACGGCGTGACAGCCGAGAATGTCGCCGAGCGGCTGCTCGCGCACACCGCACCGTCCACGGCCTCATCGCCGGCGGTCGATCACGTTTTCACCTTGCACGCGGAGCATTCAAGGCTGGCAGGCGCAGGGGTATCGCCTCACCTCGATGCGCACGCTCTATGAGAGCCTGCAGCCCCTGGCGCTGCCGCGCTGCGAAGTCGCCCCGGGAACGGTGCCCGGACGCACGGGTATGGTGCTGCGACAGGGTCGCGAATTCCTCGCCGATGTCGATCTCGCCGCCGCTGCGTAGTGCACTGATGGCCGCCGAAACGTCGATGGTCGGAAAGAAAGTCGCCGACTTTACCGCACAGGGGACCGGCGGGGAGTTCAAGCTCTCAGCGCACAAAGGGCGTCCCGTCGTCGTGTACTTCTATCCCAAGGACAATACGCCGGGCTGCACGATCGAAGGCAGCCAGTTCCGGGACTTGCACAAGAAGTTCGAAAAAGCAGGCGCGATAGTGATCGGCGTCTCCCGCGACAGCCTCAAGTCGCACGAGGGTTTCAAGTCCAAGATGAGTTTTCCGTTCGAGCTGCTCTCCGACGCCGACGAAGCGCTGTGCGGCCGCTTCGGGGTGATCAAGATGAAGAACATGTACGGCAGGAAGGTGAGAGGCATCGAGCGCTCGACCTTCCTCATCGGCCCCGATGGCAAGCTCGTGCGCGAATGGCGCGGCGTCAAGGTACCGGGCCATGCCGAGGAAGTTTTGGAGGCCATCAAGGCGATTTAGTGTCTCAGTCAGAAATTCGCGTGATATTCCAGAACCGTCGTCCCACGAAAACGAGCCCAAAGGGCGAAGTTTCGAGGAACGGCCAAGCGAGGGCCCAGCGTCGTTGAACGTCGCTCGGTTCCACCGATCAAACTGTACTGTTGGGGGATTGTGAGAATGCTGCGGCACGACTATACAGAAAAGTCAACGCTAGATGGATATCGCCAGCCAGCGAAACCCTCGCCGCGCATTTCGGCGAGGTACGTTCGGACGGCGCTTTGCAGATTCGCATTCGTTGCGATCCCACCGCGAAGGTGGAGATCTCCCGGTTCCCGGGCAAGGAGCGTACGTGCATCGCAGGATTAGTTGTCTCCTTCCTGTCGCCAGTACACGCGTTTGAGAGGCTGCGGCGGCAGGCTGAAGACTTTCTGGCTCTGCACCCCGACGCTGATCGGGGCGCCATTCAGGTCTATCACGCCGATGCCTATCATTTCGACCTTTCCATTGACAGTAACATTGCTCACCACCGGCGACGGGGGCAGGCCGCCTCCGCGCGTAGCCTCTTGCCTCGCCCGCAGGCGCACACACATTGGCGCTGGGCGGAACGGCGCGATTGGTGCTGAACGCGACGAACCCATTGACGATCACGGCCGACGTTACGGTCTGCTCGCCACGTCCGTACGCATTGAGGTCCATGAACCACCCGGACTTTCCGGATCCGGGTAGGACACGCGACGTATTGCATGACGTCGCCGCCGTAAAGTCGCTCATCGCCGTCGAGTCGTCGAGGTCCGCTTTGGCCGTGGACGTTATGTCGTCGACGAACACATAAAAGCGATTCAATACAGGGGTGGCATACGGATACTGCGTGAGCAACGGCTGTTCGCGATCACCGGTGCCAAGCGCGAGATAGACATAGAACTTGCCGGTGCCGCTGTCGTACCCCGGATATAAGGCTGGCGGGTAAAGAAACTTGCGATTCGAGCCCGTCGTACCTGCAATGAGCGTCGACGTCCAGTTGGCCGCGGGCAGCGGCGCCGACTTGGAGTAGCCGAAGTTGATCCGGTAGATGTTGCCGCGGGTATCGGCGGCGTAGGCGAGATCGGGAATGCGATCGCCGTCCAGATCGACGAACACCACGTCCATGACGACGCGGCCCGCGGTGGTGAATGATGCGAGCTTCGAGCCGTCGGCTGCGTCGAGGATATACACGATCGAGCCCTTGGCGCCGCTACAGGCCGCGTTGGGCGAACCGTCCTCGCAATTGTCGTAGCCGCCGCCGACCGCCACGATGGGTCTGGGCGTCTCGGGTCAATCCGGTGGTGCAGTTCGTATCGTCGGTCAGATCGGGACACCCGACCTTCCACTTCAGCATGGGCGCCGACGGCGTCGTGACGTCGAGCGCGTAGACCATGCGCCCGCCTCGGCGCATGGTCGGGTAAACCCAAACCTTCGAGCTATCCGAATTCTGGTAGACGCCGATTGCGCCGTCGAAGTAGTAATTCTTCGGTATCGGCGGCGGCGAGATGCTGAGCGGGTTGACGAAGCTATAGCTGACGAGCGGGCTGTCCTGGCGTAAGCGCGGAAGCGTCGAGTAGAACTCTGGCGCGACGTACGCCCAAAGCTCTTTGCCTGCCACGGAGTCGACGGCGCGCAGCGTGCCATCGTTTGCGCCGTAATAGATCACCGTCTGCCCCGATGGGTAATTTACAGCCGTGGGCCTGGAATGCACGACGTCCCCGTGGACGGTAGGACGAACGGTCGTGGTTTTTGTCGGGTCGGCCGGATCGTACTGGTAGGTCAGATACGCTCCCGTCGCGTCGACGTTGAGCCCTCTGACGAAATCGACGTCGGTGTCGGCCATGCCCGAGTTTGCCGCGTTGAACGTGACGAACCCATTGGTGTAGAGCGTCCGATTAAGCGTCCACGTCGGTGCCGAGCCAGGGTTGTTCCCTTTGCGAATGACCTCCGCAACCGAGCCCTTCTCCACCTTCGGGCCATCGGGCGAATCCGAGTACGGATCGAAGAGATTGCCCGCGGCGGGAGTGCAAAGACTCGTGGGCGGAGGAGTTTCTATGAAATCAGTCCAGTACTTCCCCGAATCCGAAGTCCACCAGCTCGTGGTACACGGGGCAAGGAATCCGTGCAGCGTTTCGACCGCCGGGTTGCCATTGGCGTCGGCGAGTCCAAAATCGTTGCCGATCTTGTAGCGCTTCATGTTGCCGAACCAGAGCGGCTTTGTCGACGCATCCGGCCGGAACATGCCGATGTAGACCTCGTTCGCATTCACCGCCCGAT
>VBCZ01000061.1 GCA_005889025.1 Betaproteobacteria bacterium | reverse complement strand
TGTAGATAATCGACGACGATGGCGCCGAGCTTGCCGCCATATTGCCGCGACAGGCGGCGTGCGCGCGCGCGAAGCTCGAGCGAGTTCAGCGCAGGCGTCTCGTCGATGTGGATCGGCGCATCGTTGAGCCTGCCGAGCGCGACCGACAGACGCTCCCAGTCGTCGTTGCTCAGGCGTCCGGTGCGTATCTTGTGCTGATCCAGCCGGCCGACCGATCCCATCAGGCGCATGGCGAGCTGCGTCGCGCCCATCTCCATGCTGAAGATCGCGACCGGCATCTTTAGGGTGAGCGCGATGTGCTCGCCCATGTTGAGCGCCAGACTCGTCTTGCCCATGCTCGGTCGTCCCGCAACCACGATGAGATCGCCCTCCTGCAGCCCCGACGTCATGCGATCGAGATCGGTGAAGCCGGTTGCCACGCCGGTCACGTCCGAAGGATTGTCGCGGTTGTAGAGAAACTCGATGCGCTCGACGACCTGCGTGAGCAGCGGACGAATTTCCTGGAATCCCTGTTGACCGCGCGCGCCGTGCTCGGCGATCTCGAACACTTTGGTTTCGGCCTGGTCGAGAATCTCGCGCACGCTGCGGCCGAGCGGGTGGTAGGCGCTTTCGGCGATCTCTCCGCCAGCGGCAGCGAGCCGCCGCAGGATCGCCCGCTCCCGAACGATTTCCGCATACCTGCGGATATTGGCCGCGGTCGGCACATTCTCGACCAGCGCGCCGAGATACGGCATGCCGCCGGTGTACTCGAGCTTGTTGAGCGAGCCGAGCGCCTCGGACAAGGTCACCACGTCCGCGGGCTTGTTGTCCGCAATCAGGCCGATAATCGTCTTGTACACCAGCCGATGCGCATCGCTGTAGAAGTCGTCCGCGCCCAGGATGTCCTCGACTCGGTCGGCCGCTCCGTCTTCGAGCAGCAGCCCGCCAAGCACAGATTGCTCCGCCTCCATCGAGTGCGGAGGCATTTTCAGTGCTTCGAGCTGGGGATCGTTGGGCATGCGAGGGCGAGCGTACCGTCGCATTTTAACAGGCCGGCCGCTCGCATCGGTGCGGTCGCGCGCGGTATCGCCCCGAGCAGCGCGCATGAAAAAGGGGCCGCAAGGCCCCTTTTCGGAATCGCAACGTGGACGCTCAGGCGGCAGGCGCTCCGGTGGTGTCGCCGATCACGGTGACCTTGATATTCGCGGTCACGTCGGCATGCAGCGCCACCGTCAGCGGAAAGTCGCCGACATGCTTTAGCGGGCCGTCCGGCATGCGGATCATCGCCTTCTCGACGGTGTGGCCCAGTCCTTGCAAGGCCTCGACGATATCGACGTTGGTCACCGAGCCGAACAGGCGTCCGTCGACCCCGGCCTTCTGCGTGATGCGAATCGACACGCCCTCGAGCTTTGCGGCTTCTTCCTGCGCCTTCGCGAGACGTTCCTGCGCGGCCTTTTCCAGCTCCGTGCGTTTTTCCTCGATCGCCTTGAGGTTCTCGGGCGTCGCGCGCTTCGCCTTCCCCTGAGGGATCAGAAAATTGCGCGCAAACCCCTGCCTGACCTTGACCACGTCGCCGAGGTCTCCGACGTTGTGGATCTTCTCCAAAAGAATGACTTGCATGCGGCGCTCCGGTCAGTGCAGGTCGGTGTAGGGCAACAGCGCGAGGTAGCGTGCGCGCTTGATTGCGGTCGAGAGCTGGCGCTGATAGCGCGCCTTCGTCCCGGTGATCCGCGCCGGCATGATCTTGCCGTTTTCCTGCACAAAATCCTTCAGGACGTCGATGTCCTTGTAGTCGATCTCCTTGACACCTTCGGCCGTGAAGCGACAGAACTTCTTGCGCTTGAACAGATTGTTCCCGCGCTCGCGTTTCTTGCCGTCTTTTCCTTTGCCTTTGAATTTGCCTTTGGCATTTCTTCCCATGGGACGGGGCATATCGGTTCCTTCTAAGGTTCTCTATTGCAGTTCGAATTCGTTGACGTGCAAAGCGACCGTGACGCCGGTGCGGTAACGGCGCGCAAGAAATCCCCTGCAGCGCAGCGCCGCGCCCGGCGCAACGCCGGCAAGCTTCTTCGCCACCGGTCCGATGGCGATACCGGCAAGCTCGCACGCCACGCGGCGCTCGGCGCCGGCCTCGATCTGCGTCGATTCGTGGTCGAGCTCGAAGTCCAGCGCCGGAACGCCGGCTGGCGTGAAGCGCAGGTCGCTCCGGGAACGCATGCGCGCGTCGAGCGTCACCGTGTTTGCTTGCACGAGGAAAGGTCAGCCGGGTGTTGCGCGAGCTTCGACAGCGGGCGCTTGAGGCGCGCCGGCTGGAGCGGGGCTGGCGCCGGGGCCGATCGACCTCGACTTCTCTTCCTTCATCATGGGCGACGGCGTAACGGCGGCCTCTCGCATGGCGACGATAAGGTGTCGCAGGACCGCATCGTTGAACTTGAACGCGTGCTCGAGCTCGTTGAGGGTCGCCGAATCGCACTCGATGTTCATCAGCACATAGTGCGCCTTGTGAACCTTGGCGATCGGGTAGGTCAGTTGCCGGCGGCCCCAATCCTCGAGGCGATGAATTCTGCCGCCGGGTGTGGTGACCATCGCGCGATACCGCTCGACCATCGCGGGCACCTGCTCGCTCTGGTCCGGATGCACGATGAAGACGATTTCATAATGACGCATGCAGACTTCTCCTTATGGGCGTTGGTTGGCAACGGCGGAACGCGGGGCAAAGCCCGAAGCGCTCCTTATCAGCATCCGTTGCCGTCGGCCTCCCCGTTGAAAGCACAGGTGAGGCAAGGAACCCGCAATTTTATTCGGAATTGCGCGATAAGACAAGGATTTACATCGACGAGCGGCTGGTGGACCCGCCACGCCCCGCTATTCCGCTTCAGGTGCGTCGGGCACCGGGTTGGCGCTCGCCGATGCCCGCACCGGCGCCACGGCCGCCGCCAGCGCCTTGTTCCGCTCAGCCTTCCCGGACAGCTCGGCAAGCGCCTTGACCTTGGCATAGAAGCGGGGCAGATCGCCGTCGACGGACGCGAGCAGCGCGCGAAAGTCCGGAACCTTCTGCGAGTAGAGTCCCACTGCGGCGAGGCCCGCATTGGTGGGCCCCTGCGCAAACCAGTTGTCGTATGCGCCGAACCCGCCCCACTGGTTTTTCAGCGCCGCGTAGTCGGCGCGCATCGAAGCAAGGGCGGTGGCCTTCTCCACTCTCTTTACCGCATCGCTTTCGTCGCCCGCGTAGACCTTCGTCAGGCGCGAGCGCGTGTGCGCGACGAGCGTGCTCAGTACGGTGTCGTTCTGCGCTGCGAGCCATCGTCCAACACCCTCCTCTTCCACTGTCACGGCGAACGACTCGTTGAACACCGTGTCGTCCTTGGCGTACGCGACCTGGTGCGCGAGCTCGTGAAAAACGAGCCGCGCCACTTCGGTGTCGGGGTAGCGAATGAACGTCGACAGCAGGGGATCGTTGAAATAGCCAAGCGTCGAATACGCCGGGACGCCGCCGACGTAAACATCGTCGCCCGCAGCCGCGAAGCGCGCTGCTTCCTCCCGCGCGTCGGCTTCGTCGAAATATCCGCGGTAGTTGACGCAGCCGGCGATGGGGAAACACCATTGGCGCGGCTGAAGCGAAAGCTCAGGCGTGGCGAACACGTTCCATAGCACGAATCGCCTGCCGATGTTGGCGTAGTTGCGGTAGCTGGAATTATCAGGAAGGCCCAGCTCGCGGCTCGCGAAGTTGCGAATGCTGATGACACGCTCGAGCTTTTTCTTCAGGACCTCATCCTGCGTGCTTCCCAGAATCTCCTGGATCGGTTGTGAGCGCTCGAGCAGGTCCATCTGGCCGCGGATGCCCTGCAGATAAAAGGAGCTCGAGGAACATGCCGCCAGCAGCGACGCAAATAAAATAAAGAGAACAAAACGCATCATCCAAGTCCTAAGGAAGGAAGCCAATCGGCAAGGCGGCGCACGCCTTCGCGCAGCTTCCCGAGCTCGATAGTATATGCAAAACGGACGTGAGCATCGGCACGATGGCGGCCGAAGTCGATTCCCGGAGTGAATGCGACGCCCGTGGCCTGAAGCGCCTCGACACAGAATCGTTCGCTGTCCATGCCGAAGCGGGAGCAATCGGCATAGACGAAGAACCCGCCTTGCGGCGTGATCGGAATGTCGAAGCCCAGATTGCGCAACGCAGGCACCAGAAAATCACGGCGCGCCTGAAACTCCCGGCGGCGCGCTTCAAGAATCGCCAGCGTATCGGGGAGAAAGCACGCCAGCGCGGCGCGTTGCGACAAGGTCGGCGGCGAAATGTAGAGATTCTGGGCAAGCTTCTCGATGTCGCGCACGTGGCGCTCAGGCGCCACCAGCCAGCCGAGCCGCCACCCGGTCATATTGAAATACTTCGAAAAGCTGCTGATGACGAACAAGTCGTCGGAAAGCGCGAGCGCGCTCCGCGGTTTGGCATCGTAGGAGAGGCCTAGATAGATTTCGTCGACGATCAAGGCGCCGCCACGCGCTGAAACGATCGACACGATCCTGCGCAGCTCGTCATGCGGGACCGTGGTGCCGGTCGGGTTCGAAGGCGACGCGATCAAGGCGCCGCGGGTGCGCGGTCCCCACGCCTCGGCGATAAGCCCGGCGTCGAGCTGATAGTTGGAATCCGGCCCGACGGCCACGCCGACCGCTTCGCCTTCGAGCGTGCGCACGAAGTGCCGATTGCACGGATATCCCGGATCGGCCAGCAGGATCTGGTCGTCGCGATTGACGAGCAAGGCAAGCGTCAACAGGAGTGCCGCCGATGATCCGGCGGTGACGACAATACGATCGGGCGCCACCGATATTGGCGGGCGATCGCCTCGCGCAACTCGCCGATCCCGAGCGCCGACGTATAGAAAATACCTCCGCCGGCGATCGCCCTTCCGGCTGCCGCGAGCACCGGTTCGGGGGTCGGGAAATCCGGCTCGCCGATCTCCATATGGACGACGTTGCGTCCTGCCGCCTCGAGAGCGCGTGCGGCGGATTGCACTTCCATGACATGAAACGGCGCTATTTCGTGAACCCGGGCCGCACTGCGAAGACGCGTATCCATCGAACGGATGACTCGGTCCAAAGACAAAGGTGATATGTTAATCGCATTTGCTGCATTGGAGCGACGCCACCATGGCCGCCCTGCTCGTATGGATCATGATCCCGCTTTCCACGGGTTTGCACGCCGCCGTATTCAAATGCGCCGCCGAAGGTGGTGCGGTCGTGTATCAGGACGCGCAATGCCAGCCGGGCAAGGAGCTGCGCAATTTCGACACTGACCCGCCTGCCGTCAGTATTGTTCCGGCGATACCCGAGTCCCGCCCCGCACCGCCAGCCAAAGAACGTTCCGCACCGCGCACGTCAATAGAGCGTCGCCCGGTCAAGGAAAAGGCGAAGGATGACAAGGTCGCGGCGCGACGTTTTGCCCAGACGGGGATGTCCGAAGCGGAGGTGATCGCGCGCTTCGGGCGGCCGGAAGTCGAGTCGCGCAGCCGTCGCGGCCAGGGGAAACAATGGTCATACCTGCCGGCGCCGGGTGACCCCGAGACCATCACCACCCTGACCATCACGGGTGGCAAGGTCACCGACGTCGAGCGCAAGATCGTTCGCTAGGCAAACTCCAAACACGCCTGTTCCTCAGGCCGCCATGCGGGCACTTGTGCAGCGCGTCAGCAACGCCTCGGTGAGCGTGGACGCGAGCGTGTGCGCGTCGATCGATCGAGGATTGCTTGTGTTCTGCGGCGTGAGCGCGTCCGATAGTCGCGCGGACATCGATTGGTTGGCCCACAAGATCGCAAGCCTACGGATCTTCGACGACGCCGAAGGCGCCATGAACCGGTCGGTGGTCGATTGCGGGGGAGAAATCCTCGCCATAAGCCAGTTCACGCTGTACGCCTCGACCCGCAAGGGTGCGCGACCTTCGTACAGCGGAGCGGCGCCCCCTGCCTTCGCGCTGCCCACGTTCGAATCGTTCGTCCAGACGCTCGAGCGTGCGACAGGCCGCGCCGTCCGCACCGGTGTTTTCGGGGCTCACATGCACATTGCCCTTACCAACGACGGTCCAGTGACCCTCTGGCTCGACTCGGCATCGCGCGAGTAGGTCGAGCTCCATCGCCGCCGTGGGCCGATCTGCAACTGTTGCGCGATCGCGCTCGTGGCTGCCTTGGTGGTGCGTACCGCGCGCAGCTTGGCCGTCATCGCTCGCTCCTATGGCGTCCTAAGCCTTGTCGATGCCGAATCGTCCCGGGCCGAACGCGACGACCATGAGCATCCCTCCCGCAATGGACAGGTTCTTCATGAAGTGGATTTGATTGCTCATCGCTTCGGGGCCGGTCATCGTCCAGAAGTTATGGATCAGGACCGCCGCGAGGATCGTGAAAATCGCCAGCGCGAGCGCGGCCCAGCGCGCCTTCAGTCCGATGAGCAGCAGCAGCCCGCCGCCGAGCTCGACGCAGATCGTGCGCGCCGTCAGTATCTCCGCGGCCGGGAGGCCCTTGCTTGCGATATAGCCCGCAGTACCAGCGAACGTAGCAATCTTTTTCGCGCCGGATATCACGAAGATCAGGCTGAGAAGCACACGCCCCAGCAACGCCATCGCATCGTATTGCTTGTTCATCGCTTTCTCCCGAGATTGGTCAAAGAGGCCAAGAACCTTCGTTCAGGCCAGAACGAACGGCAACGCCTCGACATTCTCGCCGCCGTCCAGCAATACTTCTTTCCCGCCCATGCTCATCGCTGCGCCGCCAACCGAAAACCCATTCGCTACGGTCGTTTGAGGTTCGACACACACGCTGCGTTGGACACACAGCCGCTTGATACGTTGCGTCACATTCCTGCGAACCAATGGCGGCTAAGGGCCGCCCCAGCGCATTGTCACTCCGGCCAAGACGACATGCGAGGGCGCCGCGCGATTAAGGCGCGCCTGCGTCCCGACATCCAGATCGAAGCCCTTGCGGACCGTATAGATTGCGCCGATGCGCCACACCGCGGGCCATGCGCCGGACGAGCGGTCCGGGTTGGTGTCGACTGCGACGTCGGCGAGAAGCAGCTTCCACGACGGGTTCGCCGTCCACACCACGGCGGTGGACGCGTGATACAGGTCGCGCCGCTCCGACGGATCCGCGCGGTTGCGCGTATAGCCGAGGTTCGCGTGCACGGCGAGTGACTGCGAGCCGAACGAGGCGACCAGCACGCCGTGATAGGTCGGTTTTCCGGCCCCCAGGCCGCGCTGCGTATTGCCGGTCGGCGCATTCAAGCCCGCTCGCAGCGCAAAATTGACGGCATCGGTTTCCAGGAAGCGCCACTTGACGTCGACTGCCGTGTCTCCGGCCCCGCGCGACCGGTCGCTGGATGCGTCGCCGCTGATGCGCACGTCGAGCCAGGTCGGTCGCAAAATCGCGTCGATCTGCGGAGTAACCCCGTACGAAAGCTGAGGTCCCAGTTCGTAGGTGCGTGTGCCTGCGTCTTTCATCCAGCTGTTGCCGATCTCGAGCTCGAAGGCTCCCTTGCCCTGGGTCGCCGCATCCTCGCTGATGAGCGGGTGCGCCGCGTGCCCGACGAGGGGCGCGCAGATCAATCCCGCGGATAGCGTTTTGAATACGCGCCGACGCATATTGTTGTTGTGCAGCAGCCTCGCGCTCGGCGGCGGCAGACTTCGCGCCCAGCAGCGCGGACGTCCTGCCGTGATTGTGCCAGACGCGGGTACGGTCACACGGAGCTTGAAGTTCCTAAAGCTTATACGCCCGCTTGGCAAGTCCGTAGGCGAGCTCGGGCGCGAGCTCGTACGCTTCGTCCTCTTCGATCTTGTGCTCGCTCACGAGCCGCGCCAGAAATCGGCAGTCGATCCGTCGTGCGACGTCGTGTCGAGCGGGGATGGAAAGGAAGGCGCGGGTGTCGTCGTTGAAGCCGACCGTGTTGTAAAAGCCGGCGGTCTCGGTCGCCTGTTCGCGAAAGCGCAACATGCCCTCGGGACTGTCGTAGAACCACCACGGCGGCCCCAATTTCAGGATCGGATAGTGCCCGGCGAGAGGCGCGAGCTCCCGCGAGTAAGTGGTCTCGTCCAGAGTAAAAAGAATCAGCGTCAGGCGCCGGTCGTTGCCGAACCGGTCGAGCAGCGGCTTGAGCGCGCGGACATAGTCGGTTCGCGTCGGGATGTCGGCACCCTTGTCGCGGCCGAAGCGGGAAAACACTTGCGGATTGTGGTTGCGCAACGAGCCCGGATGAATCTGCATGACCAGATCATCGTCCAGGCTCATCGCTGCCATCTCGGTGAGCATCTGACCGCGAAACGTCTCCGCTTCGGTGGCGGTGAGCGCGCCATGGAGCGCTTTTTGGAACAGTGCTTCGCTTTCGCGCGTGCCAAGGTCCGACGTCTGCGCCGTCGGATGTCCGTGGTCGGTCGACGTCGCTCCCATCGTCTTGAAAAAAGCGCGTCGCTTGCGGTGGGCGGCAAGGTAGCCGCTCCAAGTGGTCGTATCTTCGCCGGTGATTTCGCCAAGCTTCCCGACATTGTCGCGAAAGCCATCGAATTCCGGGTCGACCACGGGATCCGGGCGATACGCAGTGAGGACCCGCCGATTCCAGCCTGAAGCGCGGATCTTGGCGTGTTGCGCAAGCGGATCAAGCGGCGATTCGGTGGTCGCGATCACTTCGATGTTGAACCTTTCGAACAACGCCCTGGGCCGGAACTCGGGTTGGCCGAGACACGCATTGATGCGATCGAAGATGCGGTCGGCGGTTTCCGGCGTCAGACGATCGCGAATACCAAAGACCTCGTAAAACGCGTGATCGAGCCAGATACGCGTCGGTGTGCCGCGAAAAACGTGGTAATGCTGCGCAAACACGTGCCAGATCTTGCGCGCGTCGCGCTCGACTGCGCCGCCATCGCGGCGCGGAATCGCCAGATCCTCCAGCGGCACGCCCTGGCTGTAGAGCATGCGGAAGACGTAATGGTCCGGCGTGATGAACAACGCCGACGCATCGCTGAATGGCTCATTGTCCGCGAACCACTGCGGGTCGGTGTGCCCGTGCGGGCTCACGATCGGCAGGTCTTTCACCATTGCATAGAGCCTACGCGCGAGGTCGCGCTGCGCGGGATCGGAAGAGAAGAGGCGATCGGGATGGAGTTTAAGCGGCAGGGCCATGATCGGATCGACAGGTGAGTTTTGCGTTACAGAAGCTTGCGCGAGCGGCTG
>VBCZ01000381.1 GCA_005889025.1 Betaproteobacteria bacterium | reverse complement strand
GTCGGTTTGACAGGTGCGCGCTTGAGGCCGCAGGGTCGCAACCGGACCGACAGCGCGCTGCCGAGATCAAACCTGCCGCTTCCGGCGCGACCAGCAAGAAGTGACGCCCGCTATCGGGCAGGCGAGTACGTGGCCTCGCGCCGCGCCGCCATCTCCGCCCCGATGGCCTGCAGGGCCGCCGCATCGAGTCGCGCCGCCGCGAGGGGAAAGAGCTCGGCTTCTTCGCAATCGAGGTGCGACAGATAGGCTGCGCGCATGCGCCGCACGCTGTCCGGCGTAAGCACGCTGCGCTTGCCGGCTTCGATCGCGGCAATGTCCGGCCGCATCACGCGCCAAAGGCTCTTCAATTCGGCATGCTCGATCGCAAGACGCTCGATCAAGGCGGAGGCGTCCGCGCCCGCGGCGTCGAGGAGCCGCGGAAACAGGCTCGCCTCCTCGTCGGCGTCGTGATTCGGCGCGGCACCGTCGAAATACTTGAGGATACTGAGCGCCGCCTTGCGTGCGTCGGCATCGCAGCCGAATTCCGGAAGATGACGGCATAGCCGCTCCAGCACCGAAAGCTGACGACGTATCCGATCGTGACACGCGCGCAGCATCGCCAACGGCTCGTCGAAACCGGGGACCGTATTGGGAAGGGCGTCGATCATGATGCCGGATCGAGGGTGGGCGCTGATTATAACGGAGGGCAAGCGCGAGCGCGATGCGCCCTGGTTCCGTTGCGATCGTCGCATGGACAAACGAGCGCTTCGCGGCAAGAAAGCGATAACTGCCTGAACAGTACTAAGCTTAAGGCTCCTGCGGAGGGCCCGGAACAGGGGCGGCGCGAAGGGCGAGGAGTACACCAAGGGAGCGCCGCCCCGTCCGGGCTCGAACACTTCAGCAAGCGTCGTGCCAACATGAGCCGCACGCGCGGCCGCGGGCCTGCTTCGAAACGAGTGGCGTGCAGGCTGGCATGGCGGCGATTCGAGACGCCGCAAAGCGTCACCCGTCGCCGCGGCCCGGTCAGTCCGCGCTCGTCGGCGCCAGGCCCGAAGAGACCGCTGCGGAACCGGCGCGTGCCGCGGCTGTGGCGCGATGATCCTGCGCCAACAACATGTACACCGCAGGGACGACGAACAACGTGAACAGCGTGCCGATGGAAAGCCCGGTGAAAATCACGATACCCATCGCGTGACGGCCGGCGGCGCCTGCGCCTGCCGCAATTACCAGAGGTATGACGCCCAGCACCATCGCCGCGGTCGTCATCAGGATCGGGCGCAAGCGCACAGCGGCGGCTTCCTCGATCGCCTCGCGCTTGCTCTTGCCGGCGCGCTGTAAATCGTTGGCGAACTGCACGATCAGGATACCGTGCTTGCTGACGAGGCCCATCAGCGTCACGAGCCCGACCTGGGTGTAGATATTGAGCGTCGTCACGCCGAGATTGATGAAAATCAGCGCGCCGAACAGCGCCATGGGCACCGACACCAGGATCACGATCGGATCGCGGAAGCTTTCATACTGCGCTGAGAGCGTGAGAAATACGATGATGATCGCGAACAGCAGCGTTATGACGAACCCACCCGATTCCTGCACGAACTGACGCGACGTGCCGGCATAGTCGACCTGATAACCGGTCGGTGCGGTCTGGGCGATCGCCTGCCGCATAAAGTCGAGGACCTGCTTCTCCGACAGCGATGGCGCGAAGACGCCCATGATCGTGGCGGAATTCAATTGCTGGAAGTGATTGATTCCCTCGGGGACGGTTTCCGTCTTCTGCCTTGCCAGGGTCGACGCGGGAATGAGCGATCCGTCCGGAGTGCGCAGATAATAGTCGAGAATCTGATGCGGATTCAGACGATCCGCCTGCAGGACCTGTGGAATGACCTTGTACGAGCGCCCGGCGATGGAGAAGTAATTGACGTATCCGCCGCTCAATGCCGCGCTAAGCGCGGCGCCCACGTCCTGCTGCGTCATTCCCAGCGTCGCGGCCATGTCGCGGTCGACCGTAACCGTCGTCTGCGGCTTGTCGAGCTTCAAGTCGGTGTCGACAAAGAAGAACATTCCGCTGGCGCGCGCTTTCGCCAGCACTGCCTGCGATACCTCATTCAGCCTTTCGAAGGGCTCGGTGGTCTTGATCACGATCTGCAGCGGCAAGCCGCGCGAGCCGGGCAGCGGTGGAAACTGGAAAGCGGCCACCGTTGCTCCGGCGATCGAGCTCCACTTCTGCTGCAGCTCCTGCTGCAACTCGTTTGCGCCGCGCTTGCGCTCGCTCCACGGCTTGAACAGCACGCCGCCGAAACCCTGATTGGTCGTGGGAGTGCCGGTGATCTGGAAGATCTGGTCGTATTCCGGAAACGACCGCGCGATATCGAATATCTGTTTCGAATATTCGCTCATCTGCTGCGGAGTGGCGTTCGGCGGCCCGATGGCCTGGTAGAGCACGACACCCTGATCCTCGGCTGGCGCGAGCTCGGACTTCGAGGTCATGAACAAATAGATCGTGCCCGCCAGCAGGATCACACCCATCACCACGATGACTATCCAGGTGTCGAGCGTGCCATGGAGCACGCGTTGATATCCGTGATGGAGGCGGCCGAACTGCCGGTCGATGAAGCGGACGAAACGGCCGGACTCCTGCTCGGAGCGAAAGATCCGCGACGTCATCATGGGGGAGAGCGTCAGCGCCACGATCCCGGATACCGCGACCGCGCCGGCAAGCGTGAACGCGAATTCGGTGAACAACGCGCCGGTGAGGCCGCCCTGGAAGCCGATCGGGATGTACACCGCGACCAGCACGATGGTCATGGCGATGATCGGTCCGCCGAGCTCGCGTGCCGCCATCAGCGATGCCTCCAGCGGCGGCTTGCCTTCCTCCTTCATATGGCGGTCGACGTTCTCCACGACGATGATCGCGTCGTCGACGACCAGGCCGATCGCCAGCACGAGTGCGAGCAGCGTCAGCAGATTGATCGAGTAACCCAGCAGCAGCATCACGAAAAACGCGCCGATGAGCGACAGCGGCATCGCGATCAGCGGAATGGCGACCGCCCGCACGCTTCCCAGGAACAGGAAAATCACGACGCTGACGATCACCAGCGCCTGGATGAGCGTCTTTTCGACCTCGTCGATCGAGCTCCTGATGAACTGCGTCGCGTCGTACACGATCTCGCCGGTGATGCCGTTGGGCATCTGCGACTGGACTTCGGGAAAAACGGCGCGTACGCGTTTGACCACATCCAGTACATTGGCCTCCGGCGCCACCTTGATGCCGATGAACACGGCGTTCCGCCCGCCGAACGCGGTGCTGAAGTCGTAGTTCTCGGCACCGAGCACGACGTTGGCGACATCCTCGAGGCGAACGATCGCGCCATCCTTCTGTTTCACCACCAGCTTCTTGAATTCGTCGACCGAGTGCAGGCTCGTCGCTGCCGTCATATCGACGCTGACCATCTGGCCCTTGGTCGTTCCCAATGCGGCGAGATAGTTGTTGCTGGCCAGCGCGGCGCGCACATCGCTGGCGCTCACTCCATAAGCACCCATTCGCTTCGGATCGAGCCACGCCCGGAGCGCGAACTGCCGGGCGCCCAGGATCTCCGCCGTCTGCACGCCTTCGACCGAATCGAGCTTCGGCTTGACAACGCGCACGAGATAGTCGGTCACGTTGTTGTTTGGCAGCACATCGCTGAAGAACCCCATGTACATGGAGTCAATCGTTTCTCCCACCTGCACGGTGAGCACCGGCTGTTGCGCCTCGGGCGGCAGCTGATTGCGAACCGAGTTGACCTGCGTGTTGATCTCGGTCAGCGCGCGGTTGGCGTCGTAGTTGAGCCGCAGCGTCGCCGTGATGATCGAGGCGCCGGAGGCGCTGGTCGAGGACATGTAGTCGATGCCCTGCGCCTGCGCGATCGCGCCCTCCAGCGGCTGGGTGATAAAGCCGGCGACGGTCTGCGCGTCGGCGCCGTAGTACGCCGTGTTCACGGTGACCACCGCGTTCTGGGTCTTGGGATACTGGCGAACGGTCAGGCTCGTGAGCGAGCGCACGCCCAGCACCAGGATCAACAGGCTGATCGTGGTCGCGAGGACCGGCTTGCGTATGAAGATGTCGGTAAAGTTCATGTTGTTCGTTTGCGCCTAAGCCTTCCGCTCACTGCTCTTGCCGCGGTTGTGGGTTGGGCTCGTTGGCAGGTTGAACGGTGTTATTGATGACGACCGGCGCGCCGTTCTTGAGCTTGACTTGCCCGCTGGTCACCACCAGCGTTCCCGGGTCGATGCCCTTGACGATGGCGACCTGGTCGCCGCGCGTCGGACCGGTGGTGACAAAGACCTGCTGCGCGACGAGCGACGCATTTCCTTTCGCGTCTTTGTTGTCCGAGGGCTTCACGACGAACACCGTTTCGCCGTATGGGTTGTAGGTTATCGCCGTCTGCGGCAGGGTGATGTAGCGATTGGGCTCGCCTGAGCTCACCTTCGCGTTGGCGAACATTCCCGGAAGAAGCTGTTTCTTCGAGTTGGTGACCACCGCCTCGACCTGGACATTGCGGGTACTGGGATCGACCTTGGGACTGATCGCGCTGACCTTTCCAGCGAACGTGATCGATTTGAACGCGTCGGTCGTCACCGTCACCGGCTGTCCGCTGGACACCTGCATCAGCTGCTGCTGCGGAAGAAAGAAGTCGATATAGATTGGGTCGATCGTCTGCAAGGTGACCAGCTTGTCGGCGGGATTGAGGTATTGGCCGGGGTTGACAATGCTGATGCCGACCTTGCCCGAGAACGGCGCCCGCAGGGTTTTTCTTTCCACCATCGCAGCCTGCTGTGCCACCTGCGCGCGTTTGCTCTTGAGATCGGCGGCGTCGGCATCGACTTGCGCCTTGCTGATCACTTCGGCCGCGAGCTGCGCCTTGTCGCGTTCGTAAGCGGTGGCGGCGAGGTCGGCGGCTGCCTCGAGCGCGCGCAGTTGGGCGATGTCCGGCTCCGCGTTCAGCTGGGCCAGGATCTGCCCCGCCTTCACCTCGTCTCCGGATTTGAAATTGATGCTGCGGACCAGGCCGGCCACCTCGGTCGTGACGTCAACGCCGCGCGCTGCCCGAAGCGTGCCGACTGCACTGAGCTGTGGCTGCCACTCCTGAAAGTCAGCCTTCATGGCGCTCACCGTTGACGGCGGAATCGGCGCGCTCGCCATGTACTTCTGCATCATATAGCCCTTGAAAAAATTGAAGCCGATCACGCCGCCGAGCACAACGCCGACGACGATCAGCATGATCACCATGCGCTTTTTCATCTATAACTCTCCGTCCGAATCCTATGTGCCGCTCGCCGCGCAGCGCGCTTGCGATCAGTCGGCGCGAGCTCGCGCGACCGGCGCAAGCTGCGAATCGCGGTTCCACCAGCCGCCGCCGAGCGCCTGAAACAGCGCAGCCGTGTCGGCGTAGCGCGTAGCCTGGGTCACGACTAGCGCCAGGTGCGCTTGCTGATATTGTTGCTGAGCGACGTAGAGTGCCAGCGCGCTCGATCCGCCGAGCTGATACTGCCGCTGCGTGAGTGCGAGCGTCTCGCGCGCGGATGCCTCCGCGAGGGCCTGGGCCTCGAGCGCTCGCGCATCGCCATCGAGCGCGCGCAGGACATCGGCTACGTTCTGGAACGCCTGCAGAACGGTCTGTCGATACTGCGCGTGTGCCTGCTCATAGGCGGCGACGGCCGCGCGGCGCTTGGCTTCTAATTCGCCGCCGTGAAACAACGGCTGTAGCAGGCCCGCGCCGATGCTCCATACGGCGGGGCCGGCAAAAAGCCGGTGCAGCTGCAGTGACTGCTCTCCGA
>VBCZ01000379.1:1141-2260 GCA_005889025.1 Betaproteobacteria bacterium | reverse complement strand
GCATGACCATGAAGAGCCTGCACCAGGACGTCAAAGGCACGCGATGATCCCCGAGCTCGGCCACTTTGCACTGATCGTCGCCTTGCTCACCGCGATTGTGCAGGGCACGGTGCCGCTCGCCGGTGCGGCAATGCGCGAGCCGAGGCTGATGGCGATCGCCCGGCCGGCGGCGCGCACGCAGTTCTTCCTAGTCGCGCTGGCGTTCGGATGTCTCGCGTGGTCTTTCGTCGCCAACGATTTTTCGGTGCAGAACGTGGCGACGAACTCCAACTCGGAGCTGCCGCTGCACTACCGCATAGCGGCGACGTGGGGGTCCCACGAGGGGTCGCTGCTGCTGTGGACGCTGATGCTCGGCGGCTGGAGCTTCGCGGTGACCATGTTCTCGCGCAATCTGCCCGACGCCATGCTCGCGCGAGTGATTTCGGTGATGGGGCTGGTCAGCGTCGGATTTCTCCTCTTCCTGCTGTTCACGTCGAATCCGTTCGACCGTCTTTTGCCGCCCGCGCCCGAGGGCCGCGACTTGAATCCTCTGCTGCAGGATCCCGGCATGGTGTTTCATCCGCCCATCCTGTACATGGGCTACGTCGGGTTCTCTGTCGCGTTTGCATTCGCGATCGCGGCGCTGCTCGGCGGCCGGCTCGACGCCACATGGGCGCGCTGGTCGCGGCCGTGGACCACGATCGCGTGGTCGTTTCTTACCATCGGCATCGCGCTCGGCAGCGGGTGGGCTTATTACACGCTGGGCTGGGGCGGCTGGTGGTTCTGGGATCCGGTCGAGAACGCCTCCTTCATGCCCTGGCTCACCGGCACTGCGCTCATCCACTCGCTCGCAGTCACCGAAAAGCGGGGCGCTTTCAAGAGCTGGACCGTGCTGCTCGCGATCGTCGCGTTTTCGCTGTCGCTGGTGGGCACGTTCCTCGTGCGCTCAGGCGTGCTGACGTCGGTGCACGCTTTCGCGACCGATCCCGCCCGCGGCGTATTCATTCTGGCCTTCCTGGTCATCGTCATCGGCGGCTCGCTGGCGTTGTTCGCCTATCGCGCGGGCGCGGTGGGACTCGGCAGCGCGTTCGGGGTCGTGTCGCGCGAATCGATGCTGCTCGCCAACAACATCTTGCTCAT
>VBCZ01000379.1:0-1055 GCA_005889025.1 Betaproteobacteria bacterium | reverse complement strand
GCGCGCTGGAGCCATGCTCCGCTTCCCGAGTTGTGGACGCGGCTCAAATGGGCGCTGGGCGTATCCGTCGTCACGGCGCTCCTCCTGCCGTTCGTCCTGGGTCGGTGGTCGCCGCTCATTTCGTTCGGGCTCTTCCTCGGTTTCTGGGTATTCGCGTCGACCGCGGCGGCGTTGCGAATGCGCTTGCTAGGTTCGCATCAGCGCGGCGTGATCGCCAAGCTGCGGGCCAATTCAGCGTCGTATTACGGCATGCTGCTCGCGCACTTGGGCATCGGCGTGTTCATCGTCGGCGTAACGCTGGTCAAGACGTACGAAATCGAGAAGGACGTGCGGATCGACGTCGGCGAGAGTGTTGCCGTCGGCGGCTACGATTTCAAGTTTCTCGGCGTGACACCCGGTCCGGGCCCGAATTATCGCGCCCTCATCGGCGCGGTCGAAGTGCGCAGAGACGGGCGCGTGGTTGAGATGCTCAAGCCGGAAAAGCGCATCTACAACGCATCGGGCCAGACCATGACCATCGCCGCGATCGATACCGGCGTGCTCGGCGACCGCTACGTCTCGCTCGGCGAGCCGGTCGGCGAGGGAAGCGACAACATCGGCGGCGCGTGGAGCGTGCGGATCTACTTGAAGCCGTTTATCGACTGGATCTGGATGGGCGCGTTGCTGATGGCGCTGGGCGGTTTCCTGGCGGTGTGCGGACTGACGGGCAGCGATGAAAGTGTTTCGCTGGTCGATTCCGCTGGTCATTTTCGTTGTCCTGGTCGCATTCCTTTGGGTGGGTCTTGGACGGGACCCACGCGAGGTTCCTTCGCCACTCATCGGCAAGCCTGCGCCGGCTTTCAGGTTGGCGCAGCTTCACGAGACGGGCAAGATGCTTTCGAATGACGACCTCAAGGGCAAAGTGTGGATGCTCAATGTGTGGGCGTCATGGTGCGTTTCCTGCCGCGTTGAACATCCTCTGCTCGTGCAGCTCGCGACGGCCAACCTCGTTCCGGTCTACGGCCTCGATTACAAGGACAAGCCCGACGAGGCCAAAGCTTGGCTCGCGAAAAATG
>VBCZ01000378.1:3187-6702 GCA_005889025.1 Betaproteobacteria bacterium | reverse complement strand
TATCGTCGAATGCACGATAGACGATCGAAAATCCGCCACGGCTGATTTGACGATCGATCCGGTAATTGAGGAGCTGATACCCGGTTGGCAGAGCCTGGTTCGTGACGCCCATGAGGCTTTTGACGAGCTGTGCTTAGACTTGCACGCGAGGTGGATAAGCTCTACATTCTCGGCATCCCCGGAGATAAAGTAAAGATTTCATTGACTTCCGGGTGACCGAACGATTACAAAGCGCGCGACGGTGCACTCACTCTGCATCGAAATTCTTCCGAAAGCTCGTCTGCCAGGCGGCCGCCATGCCGCTACGCGAAGTTCACACTCGACGCGATACACTCCATTGCGACCAACGCCTCCGATTCGCGAGCCAAGACGCCGCGCCTCATGATCCTCAGCATGACCGGTTTCGCCTCGGTCGCGGCGGAGTTGCCGGGCTGTTCGCTCACGGTTGAGCTGCGCTCGGTCAACCATCGCTATCTCGATCTGCAGGTGCGTCTGCCCGATGAGTTGCGCGCACTCGAATCCGCGGTGCGCGAAGTGCTCTCCTCCGAATTGAAGCGGGGCAAGGTGGATTGTCGGATAGCGCTGAATCGCTCCGTTCCAGGAAGCGCTGCAGTTGCGGTCAGCGTGGAGCGCGTCATCCAGCTTCGCGACGCGGCCGCCGAAGTGAAGCGCCACGTTCCCAACAGCACGCCGCTATCAGTCGTCGAAATCCTGCGCTGGCCTGGAGTCCTCGCCGAGCCTTCGATGGACGCCGAAACGTTGGCGGGCAAGACACTCGCGCTCGTGCGTCAGGCGCTCTTCGAGTTGGCAGCATCCAGAGCGCGAGAAGGTGCCCACCTTCGGACGATGCTGGAGGACCGATGCCGCAAGATCGAGGCTCAGGTTGAGCGCGTTGCGCCGCGCGTGCCTGCGATCCACGAAGCTTATGTCGAGAAGCTCAGCGCACGTCTCAAAGAAGCGGGCCTGGACCCCGACGCGGATCGATTGAAGCAGGAGCTGGCATTGTTCGCGACCAAGATCGACGTTGCCGAGGAAGTATCGCGACTCGCCACGCATGTCGCCGAGGTCCGGCGCGTTCTCGAGCAAGGTGGCAGCAGCGGGAAGCGCCTCGACTTTCTGATGCAGGAGCTCAATCGCGAGGCCAATACCCTGGGCTCGAAGTCGGTCGACGCCGAGCTATCGCAAGCCGCGTTGGAGCTCAAGGTGCTGATCGAGCAAATGCGTGAGCAGGTCCAGAACGTCGAATGAAACCCCTCGCACGCGATGATTCCACCCGGTAATCTCTTTGTCGTCGCCGCACCCTCCGGCGGCGGCAAGACCAGCCTCACGCGCGCGCTGCTCGAACGCGAGAAAAATATTCGTCTGTCGGTTTCGTATACGACCCGGCCGCCGCGGCCGGCCGAACGCGACGGCATCGATTACCATTTCGTCACGCTTGAACGCTTCATGCAACTGAAGAAATCGGGGGAGTTCACCGAGCACGCGCAGGTTCATGGCAACTGGTATGCGACCTCGGCCACCTGGCTCAAGCAGCAAGTCGACTCGGGACAGGACGTGCTGCTGGAGATCGACTGGCAGGGCGCCGCGCAGATTCGCAAGCTCATTCCTTCTTCGGTCCAGGTTTTTGTCCTGCCTCCGTCGCTCGATTCGCTCGCGGCGCGCCTTGTGCATCGCGGGCAGGACGACCCGGCGACGATCGCGCGCCGGCTCGACTCCGCACGCGAAGAAATGCGCCACTGCGATCAGTTCGATTATGTTATTATTAATCAGGACTTTGCCTCAGCCGTAGACGACCTCGGAGCGATCGTGCGGGCCTCGCGGCTGCGCACGCCGCAACAGCGCGTTCGGCACGAGAGTCTCCTTGCCCAACTTATCTAGGAAGCGCCAATGGCCCGCATCACGATTGAAGACTGCCTGATTCGAATCCCCAACCGTTTCGAGCTCACGCTCGCGGCGACCAACCGGGCAAGACAAATAAGCGCGGGCTCACAGCCGCTGGTCGAAAGCGACCGGGACAAGCCGACCGTCATCGCACTTCGCGAAATAGCGTCAGGAAAGGTAGGGATCGAGATGCTGTTGAAGCCGCAGACCTGATCCGAAAGCTCGCGAATGCAACGCCGCGGTCTGCCACTTTGCCGTGCCCGCGCAAGCGGGAGTCCAGTCTCGTCCGGCGAAAAGGCGCCATGTTCCGGCGCGCTTGCGCGGACGCGTCAGTGGCGTTAGGTGCGTTGCGCGGGCTCTAATCGGCCGGCATCACCGTGACCAACCATGTCGGAAATCGCCGAATTTACCCGACACCTTGGCCACTATCTCCCGGCTCCCGATGTGGCACTGGTCGAACGGGCCTTTGCGTTCTCCGAAAGCGCGCATCAAGGGCAATTCCGCAAGTCCGGTGAGCCTTACATCACTCACCCGCTGGCGGTAGCCAGCATCCTTTCGCAGTGGCGCCTCGACGCCCAGGGGCTGGCAGCCGCGCTCCTCCACGACGTGATGGAGGACACGAGCGTCACCAAGACCGAGATCGAGACCTCCTTCGGCAAACCCGTGGCCGACATGGTCGACGGCGTGTCCAAGCTCGATCAGATCGAGTTTCAATCCCGCGAAGATGCGCAGGCGGAGAGTTTCCGAAAGATGCTGCTGGCGATGGCGCAGGATGTACGCGTCATCCTGATCAAGCTCGCCGACCGCCTGCACAACATGCGCACGCTCGACGCGATGGCGCCCACGCACCGCGAGCGAATCGCCCGCGAAACGCTGGACATCTACGCGCCCATCGCCAATCGCCTGGGCCTCAACGCCCTCTACCTCGAATTGCTGGAGCTCTCGTTCAAGCATCTCAATCCGATACGCTACCCTGTGCTCGCCAAGGCCATCAAGTCCGCGAGAGGCAACAGGCGCGAGGTGATGAACCGCATCCTCAATTCGATTCGGGAAGGGCTCAAGCACGAAGGCATCGCGGCGACGGTGTCGGGCCGGGAAAAGACCGTCTATAGCGTGTACAAGAAGATGCGGGAAAAGCGCTACACGTTTTCACAGGTGTTCGATATCTACGGCGTTCGCGTTCTGGTGAAGGATACGAACGCGTGCTACGCGGCGCTCGGCGTGTTGCACAGGCTCTACAAGCCGATCCCTGGCAAGTTCAAGGATTACGTTGCGATTCCGAAAGCGAACGGCTACCAATCGCTGCATACGACGCTTTTCGGACCCTTCGGAACGCCGCTCGAAGCCCAGCTCCGTACCCAGGACATGCATCGCATCGCCGAGGCCGGCGTCGCGGCGCATTGGCTGTACAAGACCGGCGAGCTCGACATCGCCGAGGCCCAGCTGCAGACGCATCGCTGGTTGCAGAGTCTTCTGGAAATCCAATCCGAATCGGGCGATTCCAAGGAGTTTCTGGAGCACATCAAGGGCGATCTGTTTCCCGAAGAAATCTATGTCTTCACCCCCAAGGGCAAGATCATGGCGCTTCCGCGGGGCGCCACCGCAGTCGACTTTGCCTACGGCGTGCACACCGA
>VBCZ01000378.1:0-3073 GCA_005889025.1 Betaproteobacteria bacterium | reverse complement strand
CTTGGCGAGCGCATGCTGGAGCAGGCGCTCGCCTCGCTCAAGATGCCGGCGGAATCCATTACATGGGAACGCTGGGAGGCGCTTGCCCGCGAGTACGGAGCGAAAGGCCGGCTGGACATCCTGGCCGATATCGGCGTGGGCAAGCGCCTGTCGTTTGTCGTCGCGCAGGCGCTCACTCGGGCGGCAAACCGCGGCGGCGATGAGCCCGTGGCTCATGCCACCAAACCCGCCGCGCTGCAGTTACGCGGCGTCGAAGGCGTGGCGATCCAGTATGGCAAGTGCTGCCGGCCCATTCCCGGGGACGCCATCGTGGGACAGTTCCGGCGCAGCCAGGGCTTGATGGTCCACACCCGCGACTGCCAGTCGCTACGCAAAGGCCGCGTCGACACCGATCAAATCGTGGATGTGGAATGGGCCCCGGAAGTCATCGGCGTGTTCGAGGCCGGCATTCGACTGCTTGTCTCGGATCAACGGGGCTTGCTCGCCCGGCTGGCCACTGAAATCGCCGACGCCGGCGCGAACATCGAGTACGTTTCCATGGAGCGGCCCGATGGCGACTCCGTGGTCGCGATGTTCTTCAGCGTCCAGGTGCGAGACCGCAAGCATCTGGCGAATGTCATGCGCGCCCTGCGCCGCATCAGCGAGGTCAAGCGGGTGCAGCGCGCGCGTACCTGACCCGGCAGGCCTGCAATCTGTCACGGCATAGTTCCCCGGCACGTAGGCTGCTCGCGCTTGGATTTCGCCTCGGGTCGATCCCATCGCCGCAATCATGTTTGGGCGCCACGGTAGAAGCTGTAGTTCGCCTCGATCCGCGCTTGCTCGGACGGCGGGAACTTTCGCTCCGCAAGCAGCCGCTCGGCAGCGCGCCGGCCTTCGTCGTACGCACCCACATACCACGCTGCGATAGCGATCTCGTCCCACGGACGCCACGTGTAGGTCGCTTGGTCGAGGAACAACACGTCCGCCGGCGATGCCGTCGCGGCGGCGCTCCTCGCGTACAGGAGCGCAAGCGCCCATTGACTGCGTTCCCGATACCACCGGGCGAGCTGGACGAGCGGCTCCGCGCGCGTCGGTCTGATACTGTAAGCGGCGATATAGGCGCGCTCTACCGTGTCCGCCGGCTCGCCCAGTCGTTCGGCAAGCTGCGCCACTTGAAACAGCGCATACCAGACCTCTTCTTCCCAGCCCCCCATCGCCACACGGCGGAGGTACGCTTCGCGGGCTTCGGCGAGCCGCCCCGCGTCGCGCCGGCTCTGCGCCAGGTAGAACATGTGCCGGGCGTTGGTCGGATCCTTCGTCAGCGCTTCCTCGAGCAGTCGCGCATCCCGCTCGAATTTGCCGGCGCGGTTCGCTCCACTGGCGCGGTCGATAAGCCAGATGCCGGCGAGCCGCGGGGCGGCCCCGCCGGTGTCGAGGAATTCGTGAGTCACCCCCTTGTAGCGAGCGTCGGCGTCTCGCCGCAACAGTCGCGTGTTGAAGTACGCAATTTCGTTTTGCTGGCGAACCGCGTAGCACGGAGCGGATAAGCCGGCGCGAAAATCCGGATCTTCGATAACCAACTCCATGTCCGCGTCGGCCAGCAGCAGATAAATGAATGGAAAGTGGTGGAGCTCGCCGGGGATGTCGCGTCTGCGGAAGAATCGCTCGATGTGACCGGCGGTGTCGTCGGTGGACCCCGTGTCGCAGATCACCCAGGCCGATATTACGGGCGCTGCCGCGACTAGACACCGCTCGATATTCGCAGCCTCATTCTTGACGATCATGTTCAGGCACAAGCGGCCTGCGGATGATGGGGGCACTGGCACCATGTCATCATTACCCAAACGCGTCACATTGCCGCCGACCCGCGGCAGATCACACCAGGAAATGGGCGGGGATCGGCAACCGAAGACCGCGCAAGGCGGCCCTTTTGCGGTTGGCTACTGTAGTAAGCACCTTCTGAGCATTCTACATCCCCTTGTTTCGCTGAGAAATATAGCTCTGGTCCGGTTCTTGCTACCTGTGGGTGACGAATCGTCACAACCAGGGGAAATCAGTGAACAGACGCAAAGTATTAGTCGAAGCGCTCGCGATTGCGTTCGCCGTTTGGAGCGGCAGTGCGACAGCAACCACGTCATTACCGGTCAAGCCGGACAGCTTGCTTGCAGTCGAGCAGAACCGATCAACCATCATCGACGGTGTCATCGCCACTTGGGGCAACCAGCTTGAGGTTTCAGGCGCGGGCCTGAACCGCGATCAGCTGCGCAGCATGCTCGAGACATTGCGCGCCGATCAGTTGATCGCCGCGAGCGTTGCAGGATCGCTTTCCGGGCTGCGCAACGTGCTCTCCAATGCGGCGGACATTCAGTACGCGCCGCCCAGCCATCTCACGGCCAAGGCGCTTGGCGATGCGACTCAAGATATGGTGTATACGCCGGTTGTGCCGTGTCGGATCGTCGATACGCGCATAGGTGCGGGCGGCGTGTTTCTGCCCCAGACGCAGCGCGACTGGGTAGCGTACAGCCCCAGTGGCTTCGCCGGTCAAGGCGGCTCCGCTACCAGCTGCGGAATTCCCGTCCGCCCGGTCGCGATAATGGTGAACACGACGCTTGCAAACACGGTAGGTGGACCGGAATTCGTCACCTTGTGGCCGTCGAATCAGGCGCGGCCGCTGGCGGCGACGGTGAACTGGTGGGCTTCGGGACAGCAGCCGGCGAACGTCGAAGCCGTCCCGCTATGCACGGGCGGCGGCTGTACTGCTGATTTCAGTGCCTATGCCTCCGGGCGGACCGACGTGGTCATCGACGCGGTCGGCTACTTTGCGCCCCCGCAAGGCGGGTATGTCGCAAGCGTTACCGGCGGAGCGGGCGTTGTCATGAGCGGCACAGCTGCCAATCCGGTGGTCGGTGTCACGAGCGGATTCCAACTGCCCCAGGGATGCAGCGTGAACCAGGCGCCACAATCCAACGGTTCGGGTGGGTGGACGTGCGCAACGATCACCGGTGGGTCGACCGGGCCGACGGGTCCTGCGGGTCCGGCAGGTCCTACCGGCTCTACCGGCGCGGCGGGTTCAGCCGGCGCGGCGGGAGCACAA
>VBCZ01000380.1 GCA_005889025.1 Betaproteobacteria bacterium | reverse complement strand
CCTGGAATTCCGTCACAAGGACTTTCTCCCCGGGGTTCGCGCCATTTTGGCGGAAACTCGGCTGGAGCCGCGCTATCTCGAGATCGAGGTCACCGAGAGCGTCCTCATGCAGGATGTCAAGGCCACCGCGGGTCTGCTGCACGCCCTCAAATCGATGGGCGTGCTGGTTGCGATCGATGACTTCGGCACCGGCTATTTGAGTCTGAGCTATCTGCGGCAGTTTCCGATCGATACGCTGAAGATCGACCAGACGTTCGTGCGCGACAGCACGACCGATCCCGATGATGCCGCCATCGTCGGCGCAGTGATCAGCCTCGCCAGAAGCCTCAGGCTACGAGTCATTGCCGAGGGCGTAGAAACACGCGAACAGCTCGCCTTCCTCAAGACGCGCTCATGCGGAGAGGGGCAGGGCGACTACTTCGGTCGACCCGTCGTTGCCGGTGAGTTCGCGGAGTTGTATGGGGACCTGCTTCAGCGTCCGCCGTCCGTCCCAAGCCGAGTCTCGGCCGTCAGCGCCCGCTGAAGGACTTCGCGGACGCTGCCTAGCAGGGATCGCCGGCGCGTGCCGCAGTCGAAGTATTACTAGACTGGACCGTGCGTTTGCGGATGCGGCGCTTCGGTGCCGGTGTTGACTGCGTGCCTTAGGTCCGCCCACGCCGCGATCTTTGCCAACGTGGTCAGGTCGGGGACCAGAAATTCGGCGTCGCTGGACCACCGTGTGCGTCCAGGCTGCGCTTTCTCGGTGCGCCACTGCGCGGCCTGGGCTCCGGCTTCTCTGATTTCGTCCGATATTTTGTTCATTTCCTCGGTCACGGAAATGAGTCTTGCGTCCGTAAGCAGCGCAACGTTGTGGCTGCTGGCCATCAGTCGTGCCCTTGCGATTTTGAAAAGGATGACCAGCGTCGAACTGCTGGGGACGTACATTGGCCAGTTCATGGCACGTCGAGGATGGGCTGCCCGCCAATGGTTGTCTGTACGCTAGCACACTTAGCGACCCGATAAGCCCTGGCTCTAGCGTCCCTCCTCCAGCAGCGCGACTCCCCCGGGCAGCAAACGCTCGTATTCGCGCTTGACGACCGCATAGCACTCACAAACCCGCGCTTCCAATCCAGGCCGGTCGAGTACGCTGATGTGACCGCGCCGGTAATCGATCAAGCCCGCTTTCTGCAGGTTTCCGGCCGCTTCCACAACGCCTTGCCGCCGTACGCCGAGCATGTTGGCGATCAATTCCTGCGTCATCGTCAGTTCACCGGAGTGCAGTCGATCCAGACTCAATAACAGCCAGCGACACAATTGTTTGTCGAGTGAGTGATGCCGATTGCAGACCGCGGTTTGCGCCATCTGTGCAATCAATGCCTGGGTGTAGAGCAGCAGCAGGTGTTGCAGCGGACCCCCTCGATCGAATTCGTGCTTGATCACCTTGGCCCCGATCCGATAGGCGTGACCGCCGCTTTGGACAACCGCCTGGTTCGGCGCGGTCTGCCCGCCGAGGAACAGGGCAACGCCGAGCAAGCCTTCGCATCCTGTCACCGCGATTTCCGCCGATGCACCATTCGCCATGACATAGACGAGCGAGACGATGCAGTCCGTGGGGAAATAGAGGTATGGCAGCTCGCTGCCCGATGTGTATATGACTTCACCGAGCGGCATCGGAACGAGCTCGAGGCTCGGCAGCAGTCGTTCGTAGACTGCTTCAGGCAGGGCCGCGAGAAGATGATTCTGGCGGGGAGTAGGTGGCGCTGGCATTGCGGCTACTCACATGAATGCTTGAAAACCTCTTACGGCGTGTGGGTTAGTTTCTACGCTATATTGCCGAGCGCTAATTATTATAAATCCAGGTTGGTATGTGCGCTAGCGCACGGAACAGCCACAGCACAGGTGAACACTTACTAATATTCCCAGTGAAGTTTCCGGAATTAACCAAAGTCCGTCAACGGACAGACAAATAAGTATCTATCCATTAGCTCGTAGCTTGGTTCTCCGATTCGTCTGGAAGGAGCGTCGAGTTCGGCCGACCAGCACGTCGAGTTCCGGTGCGGTCCCGTATTCGGGGCCGTTCAGCCATTGTGCCGAAGACAGCGTTCATGTGGCAGACGTTTCGATGGTCTGGTGGTCCATAGCGATTTTTTGGATAGGCGGTTGCCTGGCCATCCTCCTCGCAGCGTTGGTTAATTGGGCGCGCCATGGCGACGATTTGGAGAAACAGTCTCCGTCACGCACACCGGAGCTGCCGGTGGGAGGTGATCAAGCGACTCCGGATGCCTAATTCCGATGGGTCCCGAGTTGGGGACCGGCCCCAGAGGCTCGCACCTCGCGCTTGAGAGCGCACCTGATAACCCGCAGTCGTGCGGGTTTTTTCGTCGCGCAGATGAGCTTTTCAACGCTCCGGCGCGACGTCTCGCAGATGTTCCGCCACGACAGGCACCTCGTCCGTCCATACCCTGAAGCTCGTCAATGTGTTTGGTCCGAACGTGCTGCTGATCGCCACATCGGCAGCGTCGCGGCCGCGCGCGATCAACACCCTGCCGATGCGCGGCGTATTGTTACGTGGGTCGAAAGTGTGCCATTGCCCGCCCAGGAACGCCTCGAACCACGCAGCGAAGTCCATAGGGCCATGCGGCGGCGGGACGCCGATGTCGCCCAGGTAGCCGGAGCAGTACCGAGCGGGAATGTTCATGCATCGGCAGAAGGCAACGGCGAGGTGTGCATAATCGCGGCAGACCCCGGTCTTGTCGTGAAAAGCTTCCAGCGCCGTCCGCGTCATGCGCGCGTGCTCATAGCCGAAGGAGATATGCCGATGGACATAGTCGCAGATCGTCTGAACGCGGCCCCATCCGGTTGGCGCCTGCCCAAAAAGAGTCCACGCCGTCTCGGACAGCCGATCGGTTTCGCAATACCGGCTCCCGAGGAGGAAGAGCAGCGTTTCCTCGGGCAGGTCCGGCACCGGAAACTGTTGCGCGTGCGGAACGATCACGTCCGGGGCGCCGGTGTCCTTCACAAGCGCGTCGGCAGAGACGCGCGTGCGGCCCTTGGGCGCGACGATGCGGGTGCACCAGTTGCCGAAGCTGTCACGATAGCCGGCCATCGGCACCGGCGGGTCGATCATCAGGTCATCACGGCCGACGAGATCCGACACCCGTGTGAAATGGACATTGAGGTTGAATATCATCGGGGTTGGCTGCGGGCAGTCGTAGATCATTTCGAAGCCGACACGAATTTGCATCAGGATCTCCGTGTGCGCAGGTGATGAGGAAAGAGTCGAATGCTTACTGAGTCTTACGGAAATGGTCGACGACTATTTCCATCACGATGCCTTCCTTTGCCGCGCGTCCGCGACCAGCGTTGAGACGTCGAAGATCCTCTGCGCGCTCCAGGAGTTGGCGGCTGCGTCCCCCGGCAAAACGCGCTGGTCAAGCACACCGATCACCGCTTCCCGTCCCGGCGAGGTTGCCGTAGCTCAGAAAAGCTATAACGCAGCCACCGCGACGCTCGACCCCGTCATTTTGCAGAACTTGGCGACGATGTCCAGGCCTGCATTCGTGCGGGAATCCGGGGCAGAAATCATCCTGTTGTCGAGCATTACGCCGATACAGTAGGTCATGCGTCGCGCTTTTGCTCAACCGACACCGATCTTCATGCGGCTTCTCGGACGCATCGGGCGAGAGGTGCACACGATTTGAGCGCTCCGGATTCGATCCTGATGCCCACGCGCGATGCCTAACGTCATACGCTGGAAGTGCATTGGTAGGGTACACGGTTTTCACGCGCGTTCTCGTCCACGATCAACGCGTACCCGCAAGAAGAGGCCCGGCCGGGCAGTCCAGAGGAAGGGGTGCCCGGCCGGAACCGAAGGACGACGCGGGCCTGGATGCGTCGCATCGCGGTCAAAATCTCCGCGGTGGAATTGCGGCGCCAAAGATTTCGTCGCGGGCGTGCGCGCTATCCTGACGGCGACCGGCTTGGAACGTTCGACCTGGGCGAAACTTTCGAAGTCCAACACGGAGGTGCCGCGCAGAGCGCCTCTGTACGATAGCGTACAAAAGAGCGACCCGATGGTCTAGACTGTCGCCATGGCAGCCGACAGACCGCGCTCCAGCGTCGGGAAAGCGTCGCCCTTGGCGTCGAGGGCCACGGCGCACATGGCTGCACTTGCGCGCCACCATCCCCATCAGAATCATCTACTCAACGCCCTGCCGCGCAGCGACTACAAGCGATTCGCATCCCGTTTGGAACTGGTGCCGATGAAGCTGGGTGACGTCCTCTATGAGCCCGGCGTCCGGTTGCGGCACGTCTATTTCCCGACCACGGCCATCGTTTCGCAGCTCTACGTCATGGAGGATGGCGCATCGGCTGAAATTGCCATCGTAGGCAACGAAGGCATCCTCGGCATATCCCTGTTCATGGGCGGCGACACCACGCCCAGCCGGGCGGTGGTGCAAAGCGCGGGACACGGCTTCCGGCTCAGGGCGAGATTGCTTCAGAACGAGTTCGGGCGTTTCGGGCCGACCATGCACCTGCTGCTGCGCTACACGCAGGCGCTGATCACCCAGATGTCCCAGACCGCCGTTTGCAACCGGCACCACTCGGTCGACCAGCAATTGTGCCGGTGGCTATTGCTGAGCCTCGACCGCCTGCAATCGAACGAGCTCTCCATGACGCAGGAATTGATCGCCAACATGCTGGGCGTGCGCCGCGAGGGCGTCACCGAGGCCGCCGGGAAGTTGCAGGACGCCGGGTTGATCCGTTACCGCCGAGGCACGATCACCGTGCTCGATCGCCCGGGTGTAGAGGCGCGCTCCTGTGAGTGCTACCAGGTGGTCAAGACGGAGTTCGATCGTCTCCTGCCCTACGTCGTCAGGTAGCTCTCCGAACCTTTTCCTTTTGCGCCGTGATCGGCCGCGCCGAGCACTTATGTGCGCTACCGCCCAGACGGGGCAACCGCGTCGCTGTACTCTTGCACCAGTCGTAGTAGGTGAAACCGCGCTGGCATCGTCAGCGCGTCGGGATGCGCCCCAATTCAGCTGGGGGCGGACGGATGCTTTCACCGACTCGCGAGGAGAGCATCGATGTCATCGACCAAACGCACCCCCGCTGTCAACCGTCTGCTCGAGGCACTGCCGAGCAGCGACCGGCGCCGCGTGCTGGCCGAATGCGAAACGGTCGAGCTCGCGTTTGCCGACGTGCTTTACACACCCTGGGAGCCCCTTAGCCATGTCTATTTCCCCACCACGAGCTTCATCTCGCTGATCATGCCGGTCGACGAGTCCGACTCGCTCGAAGTCGGTCTGATCGGAAACGAAGGGATGTTCGGGGTTCAGCTCGTGCTCGGCGTGGACTCTTCGCCGGTGCGTGCAGTGGTACAAGGCGCCGGATCTGCGCTACGAATGGGCATTGCGCCCTTCCGCCGCGAGCTTGGGCGCCGCCCGGCGCTGCAACGCGGGATCGACCGCTACGTCTTCGTCCATTTGAGCCAGCTTGCGCAGACCGCCGCTTGCACGCGCTTCCACCTGGTGGAGGCGCGCCTTGCCCGCTGGCTGCTGATGACCCAGGATCGAGCGCACGCGGACAACTTCCATATCACGCAGGAGTACCTGGCCTTCATGCTCGGCGTTCGGCGCGTCGGCATCACCAAGGCGGCGAGCTCCCTGCAGGAGCGCAGCCTGATCCACTATAGCCGCGGCCATATCACCGTTCTTGACCGGCGTGGACTCAAGGCCGCTTCCTGCGGGTGCTACAAGGCGGATCGGGAATCCTACGATCGAATCCTCGGTTAGTAATTAGGGGACAGACCACGGTTTTCTGGCACTGCTGTCGCCCTGTCCCCGTTCGGCTCGTCGGTTACCCAAAGCAGATCTGCAGCGCATCCTCGCCCACTTTCTTCGGGATGTTCGTCTCGTTGCCTTCTGGAATTTAGCGGCATGCCGCTCCAGTTGTCGATCTCTTCCTTAAGTCATCGATCTCTTCCTTGTCCTTGCCAGACCGGCGTATTGTGCACTGCAACAAAATGAGCTATCATGGGGCAAAGCCATTGTTTTGATGGAGGCAACGAGTCCAAACCGGATCGGCAGCAGCCTATGGAGTTCACTCATCTAAAGTCGTTCGTCGCAGTCGCCGAGCATGGCCATCTGACCCGAGCGGCCGAGACGCTGCATCTGAGCCAGCCCGCGCTGTCAGGACAAATCAAGTCGCTCGAAGAAAGCCTGGGCGTACTTCTTTTCGAGCGGCATCCCTCCGGAATGACACTGACCGCATCGGGAAAGCGCCTGCTGACTCATGCGAAGGGCATCCTGGCAGCGATGCAGCAGATGCGGCATGCAGCCTTATCGCTGCACAGCGAACCCACCGGCAAGCTTCGTATCGGAACTGTCCTCGACGCGAGCTTTTTACGCGTCGGCGAGCTGCTCGCGCGCGCATTTACGCGGTATCCGCAAATAGAGCTCGATCTGCATCAGGTCGTTTCGAATGAAGCGTTGACTGGAATTCGCAGCGGAGACCTCGACGCGAGCTTCTATTTCGGCAGCATGCCCGACGACCTTGCCGGCGTGAAATTGCGACAGGTGCTCTATAAGATCGTCCTGCCGAGCGCATGGGCGGATGAGCTCGCGGGTGCGTCGTGGGACACGCTGGCGGCGCGGCCCTGGATTCTCACGCCCGAGCACAGCTCCCACCGCCAATTGGTTCTCGGACTGTTCGCGGGCAAGCAGGATTTGCCTGAGCGCATCGTCGAAGCCGACAACGAGTCGGTCATCAAGGATCTCGTCGAATCGGGCGTCGGTATCAGCCTGGTGAGGCAGGAGCTTGCGTTCGCGTCGTCGAGCGCGGGGCGCAGCGTGGTTTGGCCCGGGACGGAGGTTAGCACCGATCTGTGGCTGGCATACGCCGTCGATCGCGCTGCGGATCCCTTGATCGAAGCTGTCCTGACGGTGGTGCGCGATGTCTGGGCCGATTCGCTCCAGGGCGAGGAGCAATGTTCGTGAGGTGGCAATCAGCTCAAGTAAGCGGCGTCAGATCGTTGTTCTCTTTACAGCGACGTCCGCGGGCTTGATTTGGAACTCCCGTTCCACGAGCTTCGAAAGATCGCGCAACAAGCTGAGCTGATCCTCGTCGAAGCTTCTGGGGCGGTGATCGACTACGCATAGTGTGCCGACCGGGCTGCCACTTCCGAGCGACAGCGGGGCGCCGGCATAGAACCGCACGTGAGGCTCGCGCGCCACAAGAGGATTGTCCGCAAACCGCTCATCGGCGTGAGCATCGGAGACTTGCATCACGTCGTTTCGCAAAATGGCGTGCGCGCAAAAAGCCTGGTCGCGTGGCGTCTCCGTGGCATCCATTCCTTGACGCGACTTGAACCATTGTCGTTCCTTGTCGACTAGACTGATGAAGGCAATCGGCACTTCGAACAGGGCGGCGGCAATGCGGGTGAAGCGATCAAATCGCTCCTCCGCTTCGGTGTCCAGCAAACCGCTCTCCTGAAGCGACCGGAGCCGCTGTTCCTCGTCGTCGGGAAGGGGCGCGATTTTCCATCGGCAAGCTTCCCGAAGTATCCATGCGCGAATCCGTGTCCGGGCGTACTCTTTCGAACACGGAAGTATCAGCCAATCGGTGGCGCCTGCTTCGGCCTCCCGCTGCTGATCGAGCGGATTTTCGCTCGTTCTCAGAAGCACGATCGGCAAGTCCCCGCCGCCAGCGGAACGATCTTCGCGCAGCGTCCGGCAGACCTTTATGGCATCGCAATGCTTGAGCCCGTGCTCCAGCAACACCAGCGACGGTCGTTCGGACCGAACCATGGCCGGAATCGCGTCGCAGTCCCGCACTGGCAGAAGCCGGACACCATCGTCGGCGACCGCGTCTTCGAGAAAGCGGTGGATCTGCGGATTTCCGACCGCAACCAGCACAGTGTGGATCGATTTCGCCAATGCCGGATCCCACCGCGCCGTGTCTTCGCGCGCCGGGAGCGGACGCGAACGAACCGGGCTGCTGAGCTCGAGGGCCTGTCCCTCCGCCGCCGCAAAAATTTCCATGGCGCCATGGGTCTGAGCAATGCGCTGCCGCGCGCGGGCGACGAGCTGGTCGATTGCTTCGTCGCTGCGCATCGGATCGTGGTGGAACAGCGCGAGCCGGCGAACGCCCGCGGACGCGGCGACATCGACGGCGTATTCGACCGTGCTGTGACCCCAGCCTCTCTTGGCGGGATACTCGTCGGCCGTGTATTGGGCGTCGTGGATGACGAGATCCGCCCCGGAAATGAAGCGGGCGTGCCGTGCCTCGTCGCCGGCGAACGGCGCCTGGTTTCCCTCGGCACGATGCGTCGAGTACGGCTCGTGGTCAGTGGAATAGACGATGCTTGCGCCGTCGGCTTCCAATCGATAACCGAGCGTGAGCGCCGGGTGATTCAGATACTGCGCGGTGACTTGGATGTCGCCCACTTCCAGCGTCCCCTCGATCAAATCGTGATAGTGAAGCTTGGCGCCGAGGTCCCTGAGGGCGACGGGAAAATACGAGCCCTGCATCTGGCCCGACAGCGATTCGCGCAGCGAAATGCCGATGCCGCGCGGGCCATAGATGTGCCACTCGTTGCCGGCGACAAAAATCGGCGCGAAAAAAGGAAATCCCTGAATATGGTCCCAGTGAGTGTGGCCGATCAGCATGTGGCCATTGACCGGCAGCGCTCCGTCTTTGATCAGCGCCTGACCCAGGCCTAGCGCTCCGGTGCCGCAATCCAGAACCACGAGCGTTCCGCTCGACGATCGAACTTCGACGCACGAGGTGTTGCCCCCATAACGCACCGTGGTCGAACCGGGTTTGGCGATCGAGCCACGGGTCCCCCAAAAACGAACTAGCATGGAGCGCGACCTCCTCTTGTGAATGCCCGAACAATGGAAAGCATACTCTTACGGTTCGCCCTGGCGTCAGGTCTTGCGGCACGCCCAAGCCACGGCCTGAAGCATAGCGGTTGTGGCTCGCTCGAGCTTTAGCGACTCGGCGACGGCCCATCCCACAGGAGGCTCGTCGAAAAAGCTGACATAGAAGACGCACGCCGCCAGGTACGATCCGGCAGCGCTCGGATGGCTTCCGTCCGCAACAAAGAGCTCTACATCCGGCTTCTCGATCTTCGCCATCTCCCATGCCCGGCCTACCGGTATCACCCGGGCATCGACTTGACCCGCGATGTCTTCGACCGCGCGCGTAATGATTCCCTGGGTTTCGGGCGCGTGTTGTCTTGCCCAGGTGAGATAGAGCGCCGCACGGGCACCTTGCTTCCTGATCTCGGAATCAAAGAGCCGGACGTTCTCGTGGTACCGCGCCTGATTCTTGATCGGCAACGTGCTCTGCTCCTGGAGAACGACGTAGTCCCACCGGCTCGTCTCCAGGGCCGTACGCGCCGTGCCGGCATTCCAGTGCCGCCTCAGACTCGCTCCGCCGGCAACAATGGCGTGAGCGTGGACCTTCTTTGGATTCGGCACCGCCAGCGCGAGGGACTTCAGCAGGCGCGGCAAATTGTTGCGCGAGGTAAAGCTGTTGCCGATGAACAATATCCGAAGATCCGAAGACTTCAGTTCAGAGGTCATGAAGAATCATGCCGATACGAGTCGAAGATGAACCGCCGGACCCCTTGGACTATCGGGTGCGAAGCAGCAGCGCGCTTCCGCAGATCAGGCAGGCGGCGCCGAAAACGGCAAACCCGACCCTGTAGCTGTCGGTGAGAAACGCCAGCAGCGCAAACAAGGGAGGTCCCGATACGACGCCTGTGAAAGTGATGAAGCCGGACGCGCCCGTGATCGCGCCGGCATGGCCGGGCGGGGCTTGCCGAGCGACCTCGGACAACTGGACGCCGTTCCACCCTATCGCGGTTGCGCCAAAACATGCCGCGACGGCGAGCAGGCCGGCCTGCGACCAGGCCGCGCCAAGGGCAGCCGTCGCGAACGCGAAGGCGCAGGACGCAATGCCGATGACACCGAGCAGGCGCCGCGGTGGGATGGCCCGGTCGGCGACTGCACCCCAGGCGATCCGGCCGACGATGCCGCCGGCGTTCACGGTTGTCAGCGCCAACCCCGCGGCAACGAGTGGATAGTCGAGAGCCTCGGTGAGATAAACGACGAGAAAACTCATCAAGCACATCTGCATCGCGGCGTACACGAAGCCTACGATCGAAAGCTCGACGAGGGCGCGGTGGCGGAACACGGTGCGCAGGGGCTCGATCAGTGCTGCCGCGGAAAAGGGACGATCGACACGCTGGAGATCGAGTCGCTTGCGCGTCGATTGAGCGAGCGCGGCGATGCCGACGCCGCAGACCGCCACGCTTATGAGGGCCGGACGCCACCCGAGCGCCAGCGCGAGCGGAGGCAATGCGGCGCCGGCCAATGCCGCGCCGCCTGGAACGCCTGTCTGCTTGATCGAAAAGATGAGCGCCATGCGATCCGGCGGCGTGGTGCGCGCCAGCACCTCGGAAGACGCGGGGGTGATCGCGCCGTATCCGAGACCGATGATCACCGGCGCCAGCGCGAGCATCGGCGCGAGCGTCGATGGCAGCGCTGCAACCAGCACGATGCCGCAGGCGCAAATCAGCACGCATGTCTGCGATACCCGGATTGCGCCATGGCGCGCGATAAAGTGTCCCGACGCGAGGCTCGCCGTCGCCGACCCGACGTACAGCAATCCTACGAAAACGCCGATGAGCTTGGAGGGAAGACGGAAGTCGCGGGCGATCTCGGGCGCCAGCACGGCGGTCGCGGTGCTCGCCAGAGAGGTGAACATCTGAATCGCGAGCGTTGCCGCCAGCGCGATCATCGCAGTGTATGCCGACCGTCGCGATACAGGGGTCATCACCGTTTCTCGGGCACGCGCACCAGCCGGTTGTCAGTCATTTCGTCGATTGCAATTCTCAACAGTCCGCTAATCGACTTTTGCGCCCGATTCTTTCACCGCCTTCCCCCAGATCGCATGTTCCGAGTGGAGCAGCGACGCGAATTGCTCGGGAGTTCCCCCTAACGGTTGGCCGCCCTCCGCGCCAATATGCGCTCGCACGTCCGGCATTTCCAATACGCGATTGACTTCAGCGTTCAGGCGCCCAACGATCGTCGAAGGCGTCCCGCTCGGAACGAGCAACCCGTACCACGTGCTCGCCTCGAAATCCTTGTACCCGGATTCGGCGACCGTGGGAACTTGCGGCAACTCTGTGGCGCGTTTTTTCGAAGTGACCACGATTGCGCGCAACTTGCCGCCGTTGATTTGGGCGAGGACCGAAGGCACGGAAGCCATGAAGAGCTCGACGTTGCCGCCGATGACGTCGGCCATCGCCTGCGACGAACCCTTGTACGGAACATGCTCGAACTTGATTCCTGCGACGCGCTGCAAACGCTCGCAGGCGAGGTGGGAGACCGTGCCGTTACCCGGCGACGCGAACATGAGGCCGCCCGGGTTCGCCTTGGCCGCCGCAACGATATCGTCGAGCGACTTGTACGGCGAGTTCGCCGCAACGATCAGAACCACCGGGGCCGACGCTATGCCGACGACCGGAATCAAGTCTTTGAGCGGGTCATACGGCAGCTTCGCATACAGCGTCGGATTGATTGCGAGGTTGCTGGTTTGTCCCAGCACCATCGTGTAGCCGTCGGGCGGAGACTTCGCTGCAAGGTCGACACCGATGTTGCCGCCTGCGCCGGGTTTGTTATCGACCACGACAACCCACTTCAGCGTCTCGGTGAGCTTGTTCGCGATTACGCGCGCGAAAATATCCGTACCGCCTCCCGGAGGAAAAGGAACGACCAGGCGAATCGGTTTCGTCGGATAGGTCTGCGCCATAGCGGAAGCCGCCACAACGGCGAGCGATGCCAGCGCAAGAAAACGTCGGGCGATCACCCGAGATTCCTCCATGAGAGTGCGACGCGTGGCGCCGGGCGGGAACTCCCAACATCGAATTAGCCAAGTTGCCGGCCCTGGTCGCGACGATCATTCGATGATAACGCTTTAAGCGAGCTTACGGCGCGACTCCAGAGTTGTGCGATTCGATGCTGTCGATGGTGCGCGAAGGGCAATCCGTCGACGGCGCATGCCGCTGCAAGACCGTTGATCATCATCTGCAGAAGCTATCCTCTGCACGGGTAAAAGGGAGACACCAGGGCGATCGCTGTCTGCCGTAGAATACTTCGGAAACTGATCGAAGCCGCGTCGTGCATGGCATCGATTCGTTTGCGAGTTTCGCATCGGCGGCTTCGCAACGCGGCGCATATGTCCAAAAAAGGGAGCACCTTGATAAAGCGAAGACTGGGTCGCACCGGGTTCGAGGTCGCCCCGCTGGCGTTCGGGGGAAATGTTTTCGGGTGGACGGTAGATGAGCCCACTTCCTTTCGATTGCTCGACGCGTTTGTCGACGCGGGATTCAACCTGATCGACACGGCGGATTCCTATTCGCGCTGGGCGCCGGGCCACCAAGGCGGCGAGTCGGAGACGATCATCGGCCGCTGGATCGCCCGGCGCGGCCGGCACGACGACATCGTGATTGCGACCAAGGTCGGCTCGGACATGGGCCTGGGATACAAGTGTCTGCGCAAGGACTATATCCTGCAGGCGGTCGAGCAGTCGCTCAAGCGCCTGCAGGTGCAAGCGATCGATCTCTATCAGTCGCACTGGGACGACGACAAGACGCCGCTGGACGAAACTCTCGAGGCCTACGCGGACTTGATCCGGCAAGGAAAGGTCAAGTCGATCGGCGCCTCCAACCTGACAGCGGAGCGTCTCGCTCAGGCTGTTGACGTCAGCAAGCGGCGCGGCCTTCCACGCTACGGGACGCTGCAACCGCTCTACAACCTGTACGACCGCAGCACCTTCGAAGGTCCGTTGCAGGAATTGTGCGTGCGCGAGCAAATCGGCGTGATCACCTACTTTTCGCTCGCCGCGGGCTTCCTCACCGGAAAATACCGTTCGGAGGCAGACTTCGCCAAGAGTCCCCGCGGTGCGGGCATGGGGAAATACCTGAATGCGCGCGGCTTGCGGATACTCGCCGCGCTCGATGATGTCTCGCGGCAAAGCAA
>VBCZ01000377.1:6147-6932 GCA_005889025.1 Betaproteobacteria bacterium | reverse complement strand
GTCATTCTCGTAACGGCGTATGCGGGGCTCGTGAAGTGGGATTGATCGCCATACGACGCGCCGATCTCGTCGGTCCCGCATGCGCCGTTCTCGGCATCCTTGGATTCTCGTTCAAGGCCATCCTGATCAAGCTGGCGTATGCATGGGCATCGATCGATGCGTTGACCCTGCTCACCCTGCGCATGCTCTATTCGGCGCCGTTCTTCGCGGTGATGGCGTGGTGGGCGGCGCGCGATCGAAATGCGGCTCCGGCGACCGGGCGCGATTGGATGGCACTGCTGTGGCTTGGCTTCATCGGCTACTACCTGGCGAGCCTGCTCGATTTCATCGGGCTCCAGTACGTCACCGCGGCGCTCGAGCGCCTCGTGTTGTTTCTCTATCCGACCATGGTTGTGCTTCTTTCGGTGACTTTGTTCAGGCAGCGCGTTGGCGGGCGCACCGCACTTGCGCTGGCCATCTCGTACGCGGGCATCCTGCTGGTGTTCGCACACGATCTCCGGTTCACCGGCGATGCGCACACGCTGTGGTTCGGAGGCGCGATGGTATTCGCCGGCGCATTCTGCTACGCCTTGTATTTAGTCGGCGCGGGCCCGATCATCGCGCGGCTGGGAAGCCTGCGCTTCATCGCCTGGGCGATGCTGGTCTCGTCGGTTTTCGTCGTCGTACAGTTCGCTCTGACGCGGCCCCTGACGGCGCTCGACGTTCCCGCATCGATCCATTGGCTGACGCTGGTGATGGCCGTGTTCTCGACCGTGTTGCCGACATTTCTCGTCGCCGAAGCCATC
>VBCZ01000377.1:0-6109 GCA_005889025.1 Betaproteobacteria bacterium | reverse complement strand
CTCTCTTGGGCCTGTGTTCACCATCTGGCTGGGATGGTGGATCCTGGGCGAGCCGGTTCACTGGATCCAGCTGGCCGGTGCGGCTCTGGTGCTCTCGGGCGTCACTCTGGTAACGATGAAGCCCGTTCCAGCGTGAACGCCGCCACGCCGCCAGGCATGTATTACGGTCCGCTGCTGGTAAACCAGTAGACTCGGCGACGCGTCGGATCGACGGCGACCGGCACCCGCGCTACGCCGATGCCCGAGCGCACCGTATTGAATCCGCCGATGATGAAGGGCACCGTGCGAGTCGAGGCCGCCTGAGATCCATCGGCGGGAATATCGATCACCACCTATTCCCAGATTCGAATCGCAGGATCCCGGCGCAGGCGGCGACGGCTGGTTGGTGCTGAAGTAGGTGTAGCCGCCGGTGGAAACGGACGCGGTAACGACCTTTTCTCCGCTGCCCGTGAGCGCGTAATAGCAACCCGGCACCGAGGCGTTGAGGGTGAAATTCGCGCTCACGGGCGGCAGGCTCGCATCGAGCACCACCCCCGCTGACGGTGCGCCTTTACCCGGCTTGTAATCGAACAAGGTGTAGAAGCGGTCATTGGTCGTTGCGAGCAGGGGGCGCTCGCGATTGCCGGTGCCGATCATCAGCGCTGCAAAGCGCTGCGTCAGAACAACGTCCGGTTCGTAGAATAATTTGCGTGTATTCGATCCGTCGGCGAGCGACGCGATCCGGGTGATCGTCCAGTTGGCGGAATCGCCGACGCCGGCGGCGTTTTCGAAATCGATGCGGTACACATTGGCGCCCATGTCGACCGCGTAAGCGCGATCGGCGTAGCCGTCGTAATCCGTGTCGATGACCGCGACCGGAGCCGCGACGCTCTTCGTCGTCGCCAGCGTCTTAAGCAGCGTTCCATCGAGCGCGTCGATCATGAACACCGCGTTGCCGATGGTCGTGGCGCCCGCGGGGCTCGCATCCTCGGCAACGTTATCGTAACCGGCACCCATGATCAGCACCGGATGGCTGTATCCCTTGAGCGTGGCTACGCGCGCCTCGGACCATGTCTGGCCGAGCGTCGCTACATCGATCGACGTCTTGCGCCACAGATATTTCGGCGCAGTCGGCGCTGTCACGTCGAACGCGTACAGGAAGCGGCCTCCCCGGCGCATCGGCACGAACAGCAAGACCTGCGCGACCGCACCCGCGTTGTCGAGCCTTTGATACACGGTAAGCGGCCCGTCGACAAAATAATCACGCGGCGTCGCGCTCGAAGCTGCCGGCGTGGTAGGAACCCGGATTTCAGGCGTATCGTCGCGAAGCCGTTTGAAGCGCCCGAAAAGCTCCTGCGGTACGAACGTCCATAGCTCATTGCCTGCGCTTGCGCCGGTCTGGTTGCCATTCACGGCGTGGAGCATGCCGTCGTTGCCACCGTAATAGACGATCGTTCCGATGGTTCCGGCGTAATTGACAACGGCCGGACGCGAGTGGAGGACATCACCATGGATGCTGGGACGGACGGTCGTCGTGCCGCCCGGCCCCAGCTCGTCGCCCTCGTTGTCGGTTCCTGCGATCCAGTTGATGAGCGCGGCGCGCTCGGTGCTGTCTGCCGCCCCGAGCATGGCCGCCGTAATGGCTGTGTTTGCGCTGTTGAAGCGTTCGGTCGCCGCAACCGACAGGGTAGTCCCGTTGCCGCAGCCGATGCAGGTATAGACCCTGCGCCCGGATTGATCGACGACGTACGCGGAGCGCAACAGCTCGGCATTGGCGCCTTTTTCGACGACGTCGCCGTCCGGCAGATCGGAGGCGCTGGGCGGCGTGCCCGACAGGCTGTTCGCCCAGAATGCGCTCGCCTTGGTCCAGTAGCTCACGGCGCCGGGAAGGAAAAACCCGTTTGCCGCATTGAGCGCGGAATGACCCAGGCTGTCGCCCAGCTCGAGGGAATCCGTCGCCGAGTCATAGAGCATCTGATATTGCTTGAGGTTGCCCACCCATCGCGGACGGGCCGACGGGTCCGGGCGAAAGACGCCGACAAACAGCTGGTTCTTGTAGCTTCCCTGAGCGTTGACTGCGATGGGGAGACTGGCCGATGCGAACACGCTGTTGAACGATTGGATGCTGTTGAAAATATCCATCAGCGCATCGACCAGCGGCTTGACATCCGATGCCGCGAAATACTGGCCGCCGCCCTGTTTTGCCATCGCGCGGATGAAATTCGGATACAGATTATCGCTCGACGCACCGATCACGGCGATGCCGTGCGTCATGATCGACTGCACGCCGGCTTGCGGGCTCACATCCACGCCGCGCAGGAAGCGGGTGTATTCATCGGCCCAGTTGCCCTGATCGCTGTTACTGATATACGAATTCGGATAGACAAGCTGCGTCACATTGCCGCCGGCGGCCTGAAGCAGCGCCCGCGCCTCCCCGTCGGTGTTCTCGCCAGAGCTGCCGTTGGCCAGGAAGATGATGTGGTTGACGCAGCCGCTGCCCGGCGGACCGACGTAATTGGCGCCAGCGACCGCGGTCGAATCCCATTTGCTGCCCGCCGTCCCACGGTAGGGGACAGCTTTCGAGAACATGAGATAAGCCTCATATAGCGACTTGGCGAATGCCGCGTTGTTGCCCTTGTCGCCACCGATGGTGATGTTGCGTACGACGTTTTTCATTACCGCCTTGTTCGCGGACGTCATCGGCAAAAACTGTATGCGGGGATACCCCCCGCTGTTCTGCGCGGGCGACTCGTTGAAGAGCATCAGCCCGATGTTGTAGAGCGCCGCTCCGCCCGCCCCGGTGCTGAGCTTGTCTATCACGTTGTAGATCGCGCATTTTTCGATCGCGAACTTCGTGCCCTGCTCCTTGTTCGGACTGGTCGCCTTCGGCCCGCCCGTTCCGTCGCTGAAACTGCAATCCGCAACCGGAATGTTGGAGCTCCAATTGGCGGAGTTGTCCCAGATAATGAGCACGTTGGGCACCTCGCTCGACACGGCGCCGGCAAAAATGTCGATGTCGTCGGCGTGCACGGCGAGCGGCAGCATGCACAGCGTCGCAAGCATGCCGGATTGAAGGATGTTCCGAAGGTTGTGTTTCATCGAGCCGCCTTAATCGATGTCACTTGCAAAAATTGCTGGCATTGGTCGCTTCGGTGCGAATAGCCACGCCCTGATGAATGGTGAGCGACGTGCCGGAGCGTCGGTCGTCGACCCTCGCCGCCACGTCCCATTCGGTCTTCGCGCATAGTGAATTGCCGGCAGAAGTCGGGAGCGGGTTCGCCTGCGCCACGACCACGCCTCCGCCGCCGCTCGTCGATTGCAGGCAAACGCGGTCTCCTGCGTCCGAGATATCGAGCTCCGACGTCTTCACGTTGCGCACGCGATAGCATCCAGGCGCGGGCGAGAGCACCGCTTCGAAATCGGGAACCCCATCTCCGTCGATATCGGTCTCGATCGGCGTGGCATTCGAGCTGATCGTTTCCTCGATCGCGCGCTGCGCCGCTGCCAGCGCCTGCTGCCTCGCCTGGCTGTTGCCGACGATCTGCAGATGCTGGCTGCTGAGCCGGTATCCAGAAATGACGAACCAGGTCATCGCGATCAGAATCACCATGACCACCAGCAGGGTGGCGCCGCGTTGCCGGAATTTGGTCGGCTGCATCATGGCGTCTCCCGTACGCCGGCGGGATTGTTGAGGCGCACCATCGACGTCAGGAGCAGACGCTTGTACGCATCGCCCGCGGGTTGGGTCACGCCAGCCGGCCCGAGATCGAAGGTCTTGGTGCTGTCGACATAACCCGGTTCGGCATCGGTTGTGCGTGCCAGCACATAAAGCTTGGCGGCCACCACGTTCGACCAATCGTTGTCGGGGGCGCCCGCAACGCCGCTCAAGGCAGCCCGGTAAATGTCGGCGTTGCCATTGCCATCGGTGTCGAATCCATACATGACCTGCAGATTCTCGACGCCTTCGACCAGCGGCGTGACGGTCATTTGCGTGCCGACCAGCTCCACGCGCTTGAGCGTCGGAACATTGTCGGTGCCGCATTCGTTGCAGGTGCTGACGTAATAGCTGCGCACGACGGTTTCACGGATGTCGGCGAGGGTCGCGCAATCGAGCTTGTGCAGGGTGAAGATGGCCTGGTCGCCGGAATAGAACCACCCGGCGGGATCGGAGGCGCACTTCGATGCCTGCAGGAAATACGCACCGGTCGCCGATGCGGGCGCCGTCGTGTCGGCGCTGACGCGCCTGGTCACCACGACCGCGGTGCCTGCCTTGCGATTGGTGAAACAATTCGGAACCGCATCGCTCCCCTGGTAGCCGGCGATGGGCACCGGTGCCGTGAAAGGGACCGCCGACCATCCCTGCGCTATCAGCGTCGCCGCGCAGGGATCGGGCACCTGCCAGGTGACGCCGGTAAAGTTGGTCTCGGAAAAAAAGCCCGCCATGCGGATCTCGTCGCTGAGAAGCTCGACGGCGTACGCCGCGTTTTCCGCAAGCCGACCTCCGCGCTCGAGGCGGGCACGATTGCCGCTCGTGCCACTGAAGATGACCGTCACCACGGAGAGCACCAGCAGGCCCAGCGTCATCGCCACCATCAGCTCGATGAGCGTCATGCCGTGCTCGCGGTTTGCCCAGCCGCACGGCGCCGACGCACCGATCGGTGGAAAGGGCAGGCACGTCGGCACCCGAAGATCAGAAGACATGGTCGCTATTTACCCAGTGTCGCAATTTGCACGACGGTCGAAAACACGCGGCGGTTTTCCTCGCGATCGAATGCATTCGCTCCGCACGCGCTGTCGGATCCCGTCGTCGGCACCATTCCCTGCCAGGCGACCGCGATCACATAAATATTCGGCACGGGATTGACTACACAGCCCAGCGCTGCAATGGGCGCGCCGATCGCACTCCTGACGTCCAGCGTGGTGCCGCCGGCGAGAAGGTTCTGCCATTCGCAGGCGTCCTTCTCGACGCCGCTCAATCCGCTGCAATCGGCACCGCCGCCCGGGCCCCAGGTGGCGCTGTAATTGCCGACGTACGCGGCGGCGTTCTTGCGGTTGAGGTTGATGCGCTCGGCCATGTCCTGCGCGAGCGTCATCGCTTGCGAGCGCTGCGACGCCTCGACCTCGCTCAAGGAGGACTGGGCCATCACTCTCGCCAGCGCCAGCATTCCGAATCCGAGAATGAACAGCGAAATCAGGATGTCGATCAGGGTGAAGCCTGACTCACGACTATGAAGACGAGTTTTCATGCGCACGCTCCGAGGATCAGTTTGGGCAGCCCGCTGGGGTCGATGACAAGGCAGCGGGCAGACAAGCCGCTGCCGCTGCGGTTGTCGCTGAATTGCACCTTGTTCGTTGCCGTGGAAGTCAGCCTTCCGTTGTGTTGATAGACGATGGATGCGGGCGCCAGACTGACAGCGACGCTCGGACCCAGTGCATTCTTCTTGTCGAGCTGTTCGTTGCTCACGGTCGCGTTCACGACCCAACCCTGCGTCCAGTTGACGCCGCTCACCGGTCGGACTTCGACCGGACCGTTGCGTTTGATTGCCTCGCTGCGGGCGAGGATCAGCGACGACATGAGATCGGTGCTTGCGCCGCGCAAGCGCTGGTTGACCAGCAGGTTGGAAAGATCCGGCATCGCGATGGTCGCGATGACAGCGATGATGGCGATCACGGTGACGAGCTCGACAAGCGTGAAGCCAAAAGTCCTTGCGGGAATGCTCGACATTGCACGGTATGGGTTGTTCATGGTCCGCTCCTTACCAGCACGCCGCGGGAGTCCTGTTGCCGGCGTTATCGATCACCAGCGTCGGGCACGCATCGCGGGCTTGGTCGCCGACCGCGGTGGCCGTCACCGTGAAGCTAGGAGGCGGGCCACTGGAAGCCGCAACCGCAAGGGTGTACTTGCCGCTGAGATCGGCCGGCACGGTGGCGCCAAGACCAGCGAGCGACGATGCGTAGGCGCGCCTGTTCAGGAGATACTGCTGCTGGTTGCCTGCAGCCGTGGTCATGAACGACTGCGCTTCGGCACGCGCCGATTTGCGAAGCTGACTGGTGTAAGCCGGCAATGCAATCGCCGCGAGTATTCCGACGACGACGACCGTTATCATCAATTCAATAAGACTGAAGCCTT
>VBCZ01000376.1 GCA_005889025.1 Betaproteobacteria bacterium | reverse complement strand
GAGCTCGCGCAACAGCCGTGGCTGGGCGGTAAGCCCGGCAGCAGACGCGTGATCATCAATCGCCGCGGCGAGATCGTCGAGGACGTAGCGAGCATACGAGCGCCGCAGGAGGGCCGAGACCTCGCATTGTCGATCGACAGCCGCTTGCAATATCTCGCTTTTAGCGAGATCAAGGCCGCGGTCGAGGCGAACAAGGCGAAGGCGGGCGCGATGGTTATGCTCGATCCGCGCACCGGCGAAATTCTCGCGCTCGCCAATTGGCCGAGCTATAACCCGAACAACCGCAGCCGAGCCGCGCGCGACAAGATGCGCAATCGCGCGCTGATCGACACCTTCGAGCCGGGGTCGACGCTCAAACCGTTTACCATCGCCGCGGCGCTCGACTCCGGAAAGTTCGCGCCGGGCGCGATCATCGACAACGACGCGCACCGCGAGCGCGCGCTGACGGTCGAACAGGTGCTTCAGAAATCGTCCAACGTCGGCGCGGCGAAGATCGCGCTGTCGCTTTCCGCCGAGACCATGTGGCACGTGTTGTCGGACGCGGGCTTCGGCACACCGCCGATGACCGGTTTCCCGGGCGAGGTATCGGGCCGGTTGCGGCCGGCAAAAAGCTGGCGGCCGATCGAGCAGGCGACGATGGCGTACGGACACGGTATCTCGGTGAATCTGGTTCAGCTCGCTCGCGCCTATACGGTGTTCGCCAATGACGGCGAGTTGAAGCCGGTGTCGCTGCTCAAAGTCGACGCGCCTGTGGCGGGCCGGCCGGTATTGAAGCCGCAGACCGCGCGCGCCGTCCGTCACATGCTGGAAATGGCCGTGCTGCCCGGAGGAACCGCGCCCAAGGCACAGGTAGCGGGCTATCGCGTCGCCGGAAAAACCGGCACTGCACACAAGCTCGACGGCCACGTGTATGCAAACAACAAATACATCTCATCGTTCGTGGGATTCGCTCCTGCCTCCAACCCGCGCTTGGTGATTGCGGTGATGCTCGACGAGCCAGGCGGAGACCAATATTACGGCGGAGCGATTGCCGCGCCGGTATTCAGCAGCGTCATGGGCGCGGCGCTTCGGATGCTGGGCGTTCCTCCGGACGCGCCCGTAACCAATGTCATCCTTCCCGCAGACGCTCCCGAGATCAGGGAAGAGACATGAGCAACGTCGCGAGCGCCGATGCCGATATCGCCGCCTTGCTGGCCAAGCTCAGTGTTCCCGTCGCTCGAATAACTTCCGACAGCCGGCGGGTGCGTGCGGGAGACGCTTTTGCCGCGTATCCCGGTGCGCAAGAGGATGGCCGCGCATTTATCGCCGACGCGATCTCGAACGGAGCGGGTGCGATTCTGTGGGAGACGCGGGGTTTCAACTGGAACCATTCCTGGAAACTGCTGCACCTTCCTGTCGATGATCTCAAGGCCAAGCTGGGCATGATCGCCGACTACGTATACGGACACCCTTCGCGCGATCTGTGGATGGTGGGCGTCACCGGCACCAACGGCAAGACGTCTTGCGCGCACTGGATCGCGTCGGTGCTCGACGCTTCGGGGCGACGAACCGCCATCCTCGGCACGCTTGGCAACGGATTGCTCGCCAGGCTCGCGCCGGCGACAAACACAACGCCCGACGCCGCGTTGCTCCACGAGATGTTCTCTCAGTTCAAGTCCGCAGGCGCCCAAGCCGTCGCGATGGAAGTCTCGTCGCATGGCATCGATCAGGGTCGCGTCAACGGTGTCGCGTTCGACGTTGCGCTGTTCACCAACCTGTCCCGGGACCATCTCGATTACCACGAGACGATGGCGGCCTACGCCGCGGCGAAGGCGCGCCTGTTCGACTGGCCCGGCTTGCGCGTGGGCGTGATCAACGCCGACGACAGCTTCGGACAAAGCTTGATCGATGCCGGGCACGCCAAGGGCCGCAAGTTGCTGAGTTACGGATTCGGCGCCGCCGATATCGCAGGCTCGCGCCTTATCGCCACGACGACAGGCCTGGCGTTCACAGCCGACACGCCGTGGGGGCGCGCCGAAGTCCAAACACGGTTGGCCGGTGCCTTCAACGCGTACAACTTGCTGGGTGTGCTGGGCGTCGTGCTGATAAGCGGCGTCGAGCTCGGGCCCGCAGTCGAATTCCTGGCCAGCGTCGAGGCGCCGCCTGGACGCATGCAGCGATTCGGCGGAGTAAGCGCACCGCTGGTCGTCGTCGACTACGCGCACACGCCGGGCGCCATCGAACAGGTCCTGACGGCGCTGCGCCCATCGGTCGCGGTCGGCGGCGATCTCGTTTGCGTTTTCGGCTGCGGCGGAGAACGCGATCGCGGCAAGCGGCCGGAAATGGGTCGGGTCGCGGCACGCCTCGCCGACCGCGTCATAGTGACCAGCGACAACACGCGCACTGAGCACCCCGAGGCGATCGCCAGCGAAATCGTGCACGGCATACGCGATACCGGAAACCGCCGCTATGGCGTCGAGCTCGACCGGGCGGCGGCAATCGAGATGGCGATCAGCGAAGCCAAGCTCGGCGATGTCGTGGTGCTCGCGGGCAAGGGTCACGAGACGTATCAGGACCTTGGCGGGTCGCGGCAACCCTTCCTCGATGCCGACCATGCCGTGCGTGCATTGGCGGCGTGGGGCGGGCGATGATGGATGCAGCGATGGCAGCTCAGGCGATCTCAGCCAAGCTGCATGGCGACAGTGCCAGGTTCCACGGCGTGACAACCGATACGCGCACGCTCGTCCCGGGTGATCTGTTCGTGGCCATCCAGGGCCCGCGTTTCGACGGGCACGATTTCGTGCGAGAGGCATTCGAGCGCGGCGCGGCAGCGGCGATCGTCGCCGGCGACCGTGTCGCTCAACTGCGGCAAAGCGCACCGGGCGGCGGTCCGGGACCGGTCCTCGCCGTCGACGATCCGATCGAAGCACTCGGCGCGCTGGCGGCGTTCTGGCGCCGCAGATTCTCTATTCCGATCGCTGCAGTCGTCGGAAGCAACGGCAAGACGACGGTCAAGGAGATGATCGCCGCGATCATGCGAGCGCATTTCGGGGCGGAGCGCATCCTTTCGTCTGCCGGCAATCTCAACAACGCGATCGGTCTGCCTCTGACGCTGCTCCGCCTGCGCGAGTCACATGTCGCCGCCGCGGTGGAAATCGGCATGAACCATCCCGGCGAAACGCTTGCGCTTGCGAAGATCGCGCTCCCGACTGTCGGCGTGATCAACAACGCGCAGCGCGAGCATCAGGAGTTCATGAAAAGCATTGCCGATGTCGCGGCGGAGCACGCTTCCCTGCTCGGCGCGATGGCCGACGGTGGCGTCGCAGTGATCAATGCCGACGATGACTTTGCGCCGTTCTGGCGCGACGTCGTCGCACGACGCAACGCGGAAGGCGTGAATATCGTCCTGCGAGATTTCGGACTGCGTGCTGCGGCAGCGGTGACCGCGCGCTATCGAAGCGAAGGCTGGGGTAACATCGTGTAAGCGATCTCGCCCGAAGGCTCGGTGGAATTCGCTCTGAGACTTCCCGGGCGCCACAACGTGGCCAACGCGCTGGCCGCGATCGCCGCGGCTGGGGCGATCGGCGCGTCGCTTCATGCCTCGGCACACGCGCTGGCATCGTTTCAACCGATTGCGGGACGGCTGCAGACGTCGGCGGCCGTAGGCGGCGCGACGATCATCGACGACACCTACAACGCGAATCCGGATTCGGTGCGCGCGGCGGTCGCCGTGCTCGCGGAGCGACGGAACGCCAAATGGCTGGTCCTCGGCGACATGGGCGAGGTCGGCGATCAGGGAGTCGCGTTTCATCGCGAAATCGGCGAGTACGCGCGTGCTGCGGGAGTCGATCGCCTGCTGACCGCGGGCGAGCTTGCCTCGCATGTGGTTGATGCATTCGGACCCGGGGGCACGCATTTCGACAACGTGGACTCGCTGGCGGCCGAGCTGCGCTCATCGCTGACCCCGGACGTGACCGTCCTGGTCAAGGGGTCGCGTTTCATGCGCATGGAACGCGTCGTCGCCGCGATTTCCGCAATCAAACGGCGCGAACACTGATGCTGCTCGCGCTCGCCAACTGGATTGCAAGCGACGTGCGCACGTTCAACGTGTTCGGCTACATCACGCTGCGTGCGGTGCTGGCGACGATGACGGCGCTGGTGATCTCGTTTCTCGTCGGCCCGAGGATGATCAGGAAGCTCACGCAATACAATATCGGACAATCTGTGCGCGACGACGGCCCGCAATCCCATCTGATCAAGGCCGGCACGCCGACCATGGGTGGCGCGCTGATTCTGGTGTCGATCATCATCACGACGCTATTGTGGGCCGATCTGCGCAACCGATTCGTGTGGGTCGTATTGCTCGTGATGGCCGGCTTCGGCGCGATCGGGTGGATCGACGACTATCGCAAGGTGGTGCATCGCAACCCCCGCGGGCTGTCGGCGCGCGAAAAAATCCTGTGGCAATCGCTCATCGGACTCATCGCCGCGGTGTATCTGGCGTTCTCCGTGTCCGCGCCGTCGACCGCGCAATTTCTGCAGATGTTCATCGCCTGGCTGTCCAGCGGGTTCAATCTCGACCTGCCGCCGAAGGCCGACCTCATCGTGCCGTTTTTCAAGACCGTGTCGTATCCGCTGGGGGTCTGGGGCTTCATCGTGCTGTCCTACTGCGTCATCGTCGGGACGAGCAACGCGGTCAATCTGACGGATGGCTTGGACGGCCTCGCGATCATGCCTACGGTAATGATTGGCGCCGCGCTGGGCATATTCTCCTACGTGACGGGGCGTGCCGACTTTTCATCGTACCTGTTCCTGCCGCACATCCCCGGCGCGGGCGAGCTCACCGTGATATGCGGCGCGATCGCAGGCGCCGGGCTGGGCTTCCTCTGGTTCAACGCCTATCCCGCCGAAGTCTTCATGGGCGACGTCGGTGCGCTTGCACTCGGCGCCGCGCTGGGCGCCATCGCGATCATCGTGCGCCAAGAAATCGTGCTCTTTGTCATGGGCGGCGTATTCGTGGTCGAGACGCCGATCCATCACCACTACGAGTTGAAGGGCTGGAAGGAGAACCAAGTCGTCGTTAGATTCTGGATCATCACGATGCTTCTGGTCCTCTTTGGCCTCTCGACGTTGAAGCTGCGATGAGCTTTCGCAATCGCAACGTCGTCGTTCTGGGGCTGGGAATCACGGGGCTCTCGGCGGCTCGCTGGGCGGCGCGGCAAGGCTCGCGCGTGCGCGTCGCCGATACGCGCGCCGCGCCTCCGTGCGCAGCCCAACTCGCCGTGGAACTGCCCAAGGTGCCCATCGCGACGGGAGCGTTCAATGACGCCACGTTTTCCGGCGCCGATCTCGTCGTCATCAGTCCGGGACTGGCAAAAGACCATCCCGCGGTCGCTGCGGCTGTCATGCGCGGTGTGGAAATTGTCGGCGACGTCGAACTGTTCTCGCGTGCATTGCGACCCGGCCAGAAGCTCCTCGCCGTGACCGGCTCGAATGGCAAGACAACGGTGAGCGCTCTTGCCGGCGAGCTTGTCCGGTCCGCGGGCCTCGACGTGTCCGTGATCGGCAACATCGGCGAGCCGGTGCTCGACGCGCTTGCCGCGTACGAAGACGGCGTCGCGTGGCCGGACGTGTTCGTCGTCGAATTGTCGAGCTTCCAGCTGGAAACGACCTCGAGTCTGCGTCCGACGGCAGCAGCGATGCTCAACGTCACCGAAAACCATCTCGATCGCTATGCCGATATCTCCGCCTACGCCGCGGCGAAGGCCCGCATTTTCGCGGGAGGCGGCGAGCAGATACTCAATCGCGACGATCCTCGCTCGATTGCGATGCGTCTGCCGGGGCGCGCGGTGCAGACCTTCGGCCGCGGCGTTCCGGAAGCGGAAGGCGACTGGGGAATCGTGAGCCGAAACAATGCGCCGTGGCTCGCGCGCGGCGGCGCGCTGCTACTTCCGGCAGGCGAGCTTGCGCTGGTCGGCGCGCACAACGGGCAAAACGCGCTCGCGGCGCTGGCATTGACGTCGACGATCGCCAAGATCGATTCGAAGGTACTCGTCGCGCTCGCGACTTTTCGCGGTCTGCCGCATCGAATGGAGCGCGTCGCCGAAATCGGCGGCGTGGTGTTCGTCAACGATTCCAAGGGAACCACCGTCGCGGCCACATTGGCGGCGCTCGACGGCATTCACCGCCCAACCGTGCTCATCGCCGGCGGCGAAGGCAAGGGCCAGGACTTTGTGCCGCTCAAGGCAAGCGTCGACGTGCACTGCCGCGCGGTGGTGCTCATCGGCCGCGATGCGCCGGTGATCTCCGCCGCACTGTCGGGCGTGTCGGCTTCCATAGAGTTCGCGCCGGCGCTCGAAGTGGCCGTAGCGCGCGCCATTTCGCTTGCACGACGCGGCGATGCGGTGCTGCTTTCACCGGCGTGCGCGAGCCTGGACATGTTTCGCGATTATCGCGAGCGCGGAGAGCGTTTCAAGGCGGCTGTCGCCGCGCATATGCGGGAGGGCGCACATGCCTAGGGACGCTTCCGCGAGTTTGCGGCCGCCGGCATCGCTGCGAGCGCTGCCGCGCGAGGGCCGTGCCATGCTCAGTTACGACCCGACCCTCGCCTGGAGCGCGCTCTTGCTGCTGGCCATCGGCGTGATCATGGTCTACTCGGCATCGATCGCCATGGCCGAAACCGCGGCGTATACCGGCTATCGGCCGTGGTACTTCCTCGCTCGCCACGCCGTTTATGTCGCCGCCGGGGTCGCCGCGGGACTTGTCACTTTCCAGGTTCCGCTCAATGTCTGGCAGCGGCTGGCGCCCTATCTTTTCATCATCGGCGCCTTGCTGCTTGTCGCGGTTCTCATTCCCGGCATCGGAAAAGCGGTCAATGGAAGCAAGCGCTGGCTGTCGCTGATCGTGATCAATCTGCAGCCATCCGAATTCATGAAGCTGTTCGTCGTGCTCTACGCTGCAAGCTATTCAATGCGCAAGGCGGATTTTCTCCACGCCGAACAACCGCTGAAACACACCCTGTTCCGCGGATTTCTGCCGCTGCTCGCGGTGATGATCGCGATCAGCGCGTTGCTGTTGCAGGAGCCGGACTTCGGCGCCTGCGTGGTCATTATCGCGATAGCGTTTGGAATCCTGTTCCTGGGCGGCCTGGATTGGCGCCTGTTGATCGGCCTCTCCTTGCTGCTGCCGGTGGCTCTGTGGGTGCTCATTTGGATCGCCCCGTACCGTCTGCATCGCTTCACCGGGTTCCTCGACCCCTGGTCTGACCCGCTCGGCAAGGGTTATCAGCTCACGCACTCGCTTATCGCGTTCGGCCGTGGCGAATGGTTTGGCGTCGGGCTGGGTGCGAGCGTCGAGAAGCTTTTGTATCTGCCGGAAGCACACACCGATTTCCTGCTGGCGGTGATCGCCGAGGAGCTTGGCTTCATCGGCGTCGTGGTCGTGATCTGTCTGTTCGCGTGGTTGTTGTTGCGCACGTATGCCATCGGTCGCCAGGCGGGGCGCCTGGAGCGTCCCTTCGCCGCGCTCGTGGCGCACGGCATCGGCATGTGGCTCGGCGTTCAGACATTCATCAACGCCGGCGTGAATATGGGCGTCCTGCCAACCAAGGGCCTCACGCTGCCTTTCCTCTCGTTCGGAGGAAGCGGAATCGTCGCCAATTGCATGGCGGTGGCGATTCTGCTGCGAGTCGATTATGAAAATCGCAGGCTGCTCCGCGGATTCACGGTATGACGCCGGCCGGCACGGTGATGATCACCACAGGCGGGACCGGAGGACACGTTTTTCCCGGACTCGCCGTTGCGGCGCGTCTCATCGGCAAAGGATGGAAGGTTTTCTGGCTCGGCACGCGCGAAGGCATGGAAGCGCGTTTGGTGCCTCAACACGGCGTCGACTTCGAAGCCATCCGCTTTGCGGGCGTACGCGGCAAGGGCATGAAGCGTCTCCTCATCGGCCCCTTCGCGCTGTTGCTCGCGTTCTGGCAATGCCTGCAGGTCATAAGGCGGCGCGCGCCGGACGTCGTTCTCGGCCTCGGAGGTTTCGCGTCGTTCCCCGGCGCGCTCATGGGCATCGCCTGCAACAAGCCGCTGGCGATTCACGATGCAAACGCGATTGCCGGGCTCGCCAACCGCATCCTTGCTTTCGGCGCCGATCGCATTCTGCTCGGCTTTCCCGGCGCACTGGGCGGCAAGCACGCATGGAAAACGAGTTGGGTCGGCAATCCCCTGCGAGACGATGTCGTCGCGGTTGCGCCGCCGGGTGAGCGATTCTCCGGCCGCAGCGGACCGCTACGGTTACTCGTTCTCGGCGGCAGCCTCGGTGCGGCGGCGCTCAACGAGCGCGTCCCAGCGGCGCTCGCCTTATTGGCCGCCGAAGCGCGGCCGCTCGTGACCCACCAGGCTGGAGAAAAACACGTCGAAGCGCTACGCCGCGCCTATGCGGAGGCTGGCGTTGCCGCGGCATGCATCGCCTTTATCGCGGACATCGCGCACGCGTACGCGGATGCCGATCTGGTTATCTGCCGCGGCGGTGCGCTCACCGTCGCGGAACTCGCCGCTGTCGGGGTCGGCAGCGTAATCGTGCCTCTGCCGGGAGCGATCGCCGATGAACAGAGGCACAACGCCGCCTTCCTGGTCGACGCCGGCGGCGCGATGATGGTTCCGCAGTCCGAGCTCTCACCGCAACGCCTCGCGAATCTGCTCAGTGCATTCGATCGCGCGCGGCTTCTCGACATGGCGATCGCGGCTCGGCGCGTCGCGCGGGTCGATGCAACCGAGCGCGTCGCCGATGCGTGCATCGAGCTGGCTCGGATACGATGAAACACAAAGTCAAGCGTGTCCATTTTGTCGGCATCGGCGGCGCAGGCATGAGCGGCATCGCCGAAGTGCTGTTGACCCAGGGCTACAAGGTGAGCGGCTCCGACGTCGCATCCTCCGCGACGACGCGACGGCTGGTCGACCTAGGTGCGCAAATCGCAGTGGGTCATGCCGCGAAAAACGTCTCCGCCGCGGACGTCGTGGTCATTTCAACCGCCGTTGCCGCCGACAATCCGGAAATAGTCGCTGCGCGCGAAGCAAATATTCCGGTCGTGCCACGGGCGCTCATGCTTGGCGAGCTCATGCGGCTGAAGCAGGGCATCGCCGTCGCCGGCACGCACGGTAAGACCACGACGACCAGCCTCATCGCCAGCGTCCTTGCCGAGGGCGGATTCGATCCAACCTTCGTCATCGGAGGCCGCTTGATTTCTGCGGACGCGAACGCGCGCCTCGGCAGCGGCGAGTTTCTGGTCGCCGAGGCCGACGAATCGGATGCGTCGTTTCTGGTACTCCAGCCGGTGCTCGCTGTGATCACCAACATCGACGCCGATCACATGGAAACCTACGGCCACGATCTTGGCCGGTTGAAGGAGGCGTTTGTCAATTTCGCACAACGACTGCCGTTCTACGGGGCCGCCGTATTGTGCATCGATGATGTCAACGTGCGCGAGATCGCGCCGGCGATCACCAAGCAGATCGTCACTTATGGTCTCGGAAACGAGGCGCAACTGCGCGCGACCGATGTCGAGCATCGCAATGGACGCATGCGCTTTGTCGCGCGGCAGGCCGGCTGCGCAGATCTGACCATCGATCTGAATCTCGCCGGTCGACACAACGTCCTAAACGCGCTTGCCGCAATCGCGGTCGGGCGCGAAACCGGCGCCTCCGACTCGGCAATCGCCAAGGCGCTCGCGGAATTCAAGGGCGTCGGCCGCCGCTTCCAGCGTTACGGAGAGATTGCGCTCGACTCAGGAGGATCCTTCACGCTGATCGACGACTACGGGCACCATCCGGCGGAAATGTCGGCCACGCTCGACGCCGTGCGCGGTAGCTTTCCGGGACGGCGGATCGTGCTCGCCTTCCAGCCGCACCGGTATACCCGCACGCGCGACCTGTTCGAGGACTTCGTACGGGTTCTCGGCACTGCCGACGCGCTTGTGCTGGCCGAGGTGTATCCCGGCGGCGAAACGCCCATCGTCGCGGCGGATGGGCGCGCATTGGCGCGCGCGTTGCGAGTAGCCGGCAAGATCGAGCCGGTGTTCGTCGACGAGCTCGCCGAGCTTCCTTCGGTCATTCGCGCGATCGCTCGCGATGGTGATGTCGTGCTGACGATGGGCGCGGGATCGATCGGTCAGGTTCCGGCACTTCTGGCGGCAAACGCATGATGATGAGCCAGCCGCGCAGCTTTGCGGGTACGCGGGGCAAGCTCCTGCGCGACCTTCCGCTCGCGAAATATACGACCTGGCGGTGCGGCGGGCGTGCCGATGTCGCTTTCCTGCCTGCGGATCGCGACGACCTCGCGGCCTTCGTGACACAGCTTCCTCCCGGCATGCCGCTGACCGTTATCGGATTGGGAAGCAACATCCTCGTGCGCGACGGCGGAGTGCGCGGGGCGGTCGTGCTCATGCATGCACCCGGCGGCGTACTGGCTATAGCCGACGGTTTGCTCTACACCGAGGCAGGCGTTGCGGCACCCAAGCTCGCGCGCTTCGCCGCCCTGCACGATTGCAGCGAAGCGGAATTCCTCGCCGGCGTGCCGGGTACCATCGGCGGCGCGCTGGCGATGAACGCGGGATGCTACGGAGGTGAAACCTGGACGTACGTCGCTCGCGTCGAGGTCCTGCAGCGCGACGGCGTATTCGCCGTGCGCGCGCCCTCCGACTACGCCATCGGCTACCGCAGCGTGCGCCGCGCCGATGGCGGCGCATGCGACGGAGTGTTCACCGCAGCGTGGTTCGGTTTTCCGCGCGGCGATTCCGCGCTCGCGCGCAATCGCATCCGTGAGTTCCTTGCGCGCCGCATCGCAACGCAGCCGCTCAATTTGCCGAATGCCGGCTCGGTGTTCCGCAACCCGGAAAACGACCATGCCGCGCGGCTGATCGAGGCTTGCGGTCTGAAGGGCTACGCGATCGGTGGAGCGCAGGTGTCGACCAAACATGCCAATTTCATCGTCAATCCGGAGGGCCGTGCGAAAGCGTCGGACATCGAGTCTTTGATCGAGCATGTCCGTCGCGTCGTCGCCGAAGGGACCGGCGTCACGCTCGAGATAGAGGTGCGCATCATCGGCGAGGCGGCGGCATGAGCATGAGTGAATTCGGGAAGGTAGCGGTGTTGATGGGCGGCCCCTCTTCAGAAAGGGAGATTTCGTTTCTGTCGGGAAACGCCGTGCTTGCCGCGCTGAAAAGCAGGGCGATCGACGCGCATGCGTTCGATCCCGCGGAACGCTCGCTCTACGACCTGAAGCGTGAAGGCTTCGCGCGGACGTTCATCGCCCTGCACGGCCGCTTCGGCGAGGACGGCACGGTGCAGGGAGCCCTCGAAGTGCTCGGCGTTCCGTACACGGGAAGTGGGGTGATGGCTTCCGCGCTGGCGATGGACAAGTGGCGCACCAAGCTCGTCTGGCTCGCGACCGATGTGCCCACGCCGCGCTATCGGGTGGTCGATGAGAAGACCGACTGGTGGTCGATCGTCGCCGAGCTGGGCTTGCCGCTCATCGTCAAGCCGGCGCGCGTGGGCTCGAGCATCGGCATCACCAAAGTGGTCAAGGTCGACCACGATGAAATGGCGATCGCGTATCGCGCCGCCGCCGAGCACGACGACCTGGTCATCGTCGAGGAATTTGTCGCCGGCGTCGAGCTCACTGCATCGATCCTCGACGAGCGTGCGCTGCCGCTGATCCGCATCGAGGCGCCGGAAGGCAACTACGATTATCACCACAAATATTTCTCCGACGAAACGAAATATTTTTGTCCGTGCGGCGTTGCCGAGGAGGTCGAGCGCGTAATCCAGTCGCAGTCGCTCGAGGCGTTCCGGATCGTCGGATGCAGCGGCTGGGGCCGACTGGATCTCATTTTGCAGGCCGATGGAACCTGGCAGTTCCTGGAAGTGAACACGGTCCCCGGTATGACCGGGCACAGCCTGGTGCCGATGGCGGCGAAGCGGGCGGGAATCGAATTCCCCGATCTTTGTGTCGAGATCCTGCGAGGCGCGCATGTGGGATGACCCGCGGCAGCTCAACATTTTTGCGATCGTCCTCTCGCTTGCCGCGATGCTTGCCATCGTGTGGGGGCTGATCGCGTGGTCGATCCGCCAGCCGCTATTCGCGCTTCGCCACGTGGTCATCGACGCACCGCTGTTGCGCGCAAACCCCGCGCATATCGAGGCGGTCGTGCGCGAGGAGCTCAAGGGAACTTTCTTTACCGTGCGGCTCGCCGACGCGGCAGTGTCGCTGCAGCGCATCCCGTGGGTGCGCCGCGTCGCGCTCCGGCGCCAGTGGCCTGACCGCCTCGAAGTGACTGTGAGCGAACACGAGCCGCTGGCGCGGTGGAACGACGATGCGTTGGTGAACACGCGAGGCGAAGTCTTTACCGCGGACTATGACGGAGAGCTGCCGCAGTTTCGCGGTCCGGAGGGCGCGTCGATGCAGGTCGCCGAGCGGTTCGCGGAGTTGGGACAGACGCTGAAGCCCACCGGACTGACCATCGAAGGAGCGCGGCTCTCGCCGCGCGGCGGCTGGCAGCTCAGGGCGTCGGGAACCGCGCCTATCACCATCGAGCTCGGCCGCAGCGACGCGAGCGAAAGACTTGCGAGATTCGTGGCGTTCTATCCGAAGACGATCGGCGCGCTCGCACGCTCGGGCACTCGCATCGATTACGCCGATTTGCGCTATCGCAACGGCTTCGCAGCGCGCGTTCCGGCGTTCAAGGACAAAGCGTCCAAAAAAGATCAAACCCCGAAGCGGGACTAACGGACAAGAGCATGGTGAAAGACGCAAAGAATCTCATCGTCGGCCTGGACATTGGAACGTCCAAGATCGTTGCCATCGTCGCCGAGCTCACGCCCGAAAAGAGACTCAACATCGTCGGCCTCGGGACGCAGCCGTCGCGAGGACTCAAGAAAGGCGTCGTCGTCAACATCGAGGCGACCATGGCGTCGATCCAGCGCGTGCTCGAGGAAGCGGAGCTCATGGCGGACTGCGCGATTACCGAGGTGTACACGGGGATCGCCGGCAGCCACATCAGGAGTCTCAACTCGAGCGGGATGGTGGCGATCAAGGAAAAGGAAGTGACGCAGGCCGACATCGACCGCGTCGTCGAAACCGCCAAGGCGATCGCGATCCCCAACGATCAGCAGATGCTGCACATTCTTCCGCAGGAATTCATCGTCGACGGCCAGGAGGACGTTCGCGAGCCGCTCGGCATGAGCGGCGTTCGCCTCGAGGTCAAGGTGCATATCGTCACCGGCGCGGTGTCCGCGGTCGAGAACATCACCAAGTGCGTGCGCCGCTGCGGGCTCGAAGTGAAGGACGTGATCCTGCAGCCGCTCGCCTCCGCGCTCGCGGTGCTCAACGAAGACGAAAAGGATCTGGGCGTCTGTTTGATGGACATCGGCGGCGGCACCACCGATCTCGCGGTCTTCACCGGCGGCGCGATACGTCACACCGCGGTCATCCCGATCGCCGGCGACCAGGTCACCAACGACATCGCGATGACGCTGCGTACGCCGACCAAGGAGGCCGAGGAATTGAAGCTGCGGCACGGGTGCGCGCTGCGCCAGCTCGCCGACCCCAACGACATCATCGAAGTGCCGGGCGTGGGCGAGCGCGGGCCCCGCAAGCTGTCAAGACAGATGCTCGCCGAAGTCATCGAGCCGCGCATCGAGGAGCTCTACACGCTGGCGCAGGCGGAGTTGCGCAGAAGCGGCCTCGAAGAATTGCTTTCGTCGGGAATCGTGCTGACCGGCGGTTCGGCGCTGCTTGCCGGCATGGTCGAGCTGGGCGAGGAGGTCTTCCATCTTCCGGTGCGCATCGGCGTGCCGGCGTATGTCGGCGGGCTTGCCGACGTCGTGCGCAGCCCATGTTACGCAACCGCGGTCGGGCTCCTGCTCGACGGCCGCGAACAGTTTTTGCGCGCGGAAGCTTCGCGAGCCGGAGGCAAAGGGCTAGGCAATGTGGCGGGAAGAATGAAGCAATGGTTCAAGGCAAATTTTTGATAGCGGACAAAAGTGAACCCCTACTTTTGTCCGGAACGGTTACCCGAAAAGCGCGGGCGAAGCCCGTCGCTTTTCGGCAGCAAGTGCTACAGAAAAACCAGAGCGTAGAGCCAGACCTTCAATTCGACAGGAGAAAAGGAGCATCACATGTTTGAAATCATCGACCAGAACCCGCAGGAAGCGGTCATCAAGGTCATCGGCGTAGGTGGTTGCGGCGGCAACGCCGTAGAGCACATGATCGACAAAGGCCTCAACGGCGTGGAGTTCATCGCCGCAAACACCGATGCGCAGGCGCTCAAGCGCTCCACCGCGCGCGTACAGTTGCAGCTCGGCAGCAGCCTCACTCGAGGTCTGGGCGCCGGCGCGCGCCCAGAGATCGGGCGCGACGCGGCTATGGAGGACAAGGACCGCATCGGCGAGCTCATCGATGGTGCCGACATGCTGTTCATCACCGCAGGCATGGGCGGAGGCACCGGTACCGGCGCGGCACCCGTCGTAGCGCAGGTCGCGAAGGACCGCGGCATCCTGACCGTGGCAGTCGTGACGCGGCCGTTCCAATTCGAGGGCAAGCGGCAGAAAGTGGCCGAAGCGGGGATCGAGGAACTCAAAAAGAATGTCGACTCTCTGATCATCATTCCCAACGACAAGCTGATGCAGGTGCTCGGCGAGGATGTCTCCGTTCTCGATGCGTACGCTGCCGCCAACGACGTGCTGCGCAGCGCGGTCGCCGGGATTGCCGAGGTCATCAACAACCCTGGGCTGGTGAACGTCGATTTCGCCGACGTGCGTACGGTGATGTCCGAGGTAGGCATGGCGATGATGGGGTCGGCGATTGCGAGCGGTGCCGATCGCGCACGAATTGCCGCCGAGCGCGCGGTCGCGAGCCCGCTGTTGGAGGAGGTGAATCTTTCGGGGGCTCGCGGCGTGCTGGTCAACATCACTGCGTCGTCGGGCCTCAAGATGAAGGAATATCACCAGGTGATGAACACCATCAAGGAGTTCACCGCGGACGAGGCGCTGGTGATCGTCGGCACGGTGATCGACGATGCAATGGCGGACGACTTGCGCGTGACCATGATCGCCACCGGGCTCGGGGGACAAGCCGCCGCCAAGATGCGCGGGCCGCGGCTCGAGGTCGTCGAACAGATGGCCGACCGGACGGGGACGGACGGCGTCGGCATGCACGTCGCAACGATCGATTACGACAGCCTCGACAAGACGCCGGCGGTGATTCGTCGCGGACGTACGCCGTCGCACACCGCGAGCGCATCGACATTCGACCCGTCGGACATCCCGGCGTTTTTACGCAAGCAGGCGGATTAGACGTGGTCGCAAGCGACAGATGGCCTCCGCACAAAAGATCGGGCGACCGCTTTTCGGACGCGCCCGAGGCTCGCCGAATGCACCGACAATGTGCTATGCTGCAAAGCTAAGCCATTGAGTCGACGCGTGAATCGAGCATCCCTCGACGTATGCTACAGGGCGAGCAAACCATGATGAGACAACGTACCCTCAAGGCGACCATAAAGACGACCGGCGTCGGGCTGCACACCGGCGTGCGTGTCGAGTTGGTGCTGCGTCCGGCACAGCCGGATACGGGAATCGTTTTTCACCGGGTCGATCTCGCCACGACCGTGACGATTCCGGCGGATGCACGCAATGTCGGAGATACGCGCTTGTCGTCGTCGCTGGAGAAGGATGGAGCGAAGATCTCCACGGTCGAGCACCTCATGTCGGCGCTCGCCGGACTCGGCATCGATAATGTAAACGTCGACGTTGCAGGCCCGGAGCTACCGATCATGGACGGAAGCGCGGGCCCGTTCGTGTTCCTGCTGCAATCGGCGGGGATCGTCGAGCAGAACGCACCGAAGCGCTACTTCCGGGTGAAGATGCCGGTGGAAACCCGCAACGGCGACAAATGGGCGCGCTTCGAGCCGCATCATGGGTTTGTGCTCGACTTCACCATCGATTTCCCGCATCCCGTGTTCGGTTCGGAAAACCGCCACGTCGTCATCGATTTCGCCGAGCATTCGTACACCAAAGAAGTAAGCCGGGCGCGAACGTTCGGGTTCATGCAAGACGTCGAAGCGATGCGCTCCGCCGGTCTTGCACTGGGCGGCAGTCTTCAAAACGCGATCGTGCTCGACGAAACGCGAGTGCTCAACAGCGAAGGCTTGCGCTACGACAATGAATTCGCCAAGCACAAGGTGCTCGACGCCATCGGCGACCTGTATCTGCTCGGGCATCCGCTGATCGGCAAGTTCACGGCGTTCAAGTCCGGCCATGCACTGAACAACGCGGTGTGCCGGGAGCTGCTTTCGCGTCCCGAGTGCTGGGAGGTCGTGACCTTCAATGCGCCTGCCGACGTTCCCAGCGCGTTTCAGGCGTGGCAGGTCCAGCCGGCCTGAAGATCGTTTCTTGGCGTTGCTGGTCCGCTGGATCGTGCCAGCGAAAACGAAGCGGACATCCCGGTCGGTCTCAGTCTGCCGTATCGGAAGTTCATTGCAAAAGACTGATGTCAGTCCGGTCAACGCGACTGGGTTGCCGCTGAATCCGCCGCCTTCGACAAGCTCACGGCAAGCTCTGAGGGTAGCCGACGGGCGAAAATGACGGCGCGAATGAATATTCCGCGAACGTTTGATTCTTCGCACTAGCCTCGCCATGTGATTCTGGTCCGATTCCTGCTTTTCCTCGCACTGGCGACCATCGCGGCGGCATTCGCGTTTTACCTCGTCAAACGCGACCGTCGCTATCTTCGCTTTATCGGCCAGGTCATCAAGTACACGATCGTGCTATTGCTCATCGTCCTTGTCCTTTACGCTTTGGAGCGGCTGATCGTCGAAGTCTGACCCTGAAGGAGAACCGGACCGCGCAAGCCTTCGCAATGCCTGCGCCAGCGGCGCATCTCCCAATTGCATAGCGAGCGCCTCCAGCCGCTCCGCCGAAGCATTATCTATGTGCTTTGGATCAGGGTTTCGCTTGGGCTGGGCTGAACGGACTTGCACGCGAACTCTTATTCCAGTAAATTTCCAGCCCTCATGGACGAGCGCCGCCAGCAGCTGAGGACTGCGTTGGCGGAGCAGTGCGCCGGCCGCGCCGCTGGACGCAAGAAGCACGAGTTCCTCGGATCGCGCATCGGCAACGCCGACACAGGCCGCCAGCGCGGCAGGAAGTGCTGCATGAACGCGCCTTTCCAGCGCGAGCTCACGGCTTCGCCGCGCCAGGAGATCGCCGAATTCGGTTTGGCCGCTCAGTATGTGTTGCAGCTTGCGCATTGCCGATCAGGTTCAAAGGCCCGCAGCGTCACCGTGGGCCACTCACCCGGGAGGGCCATTTGAACATAATCTTTGTCTCCGGCGCCACCGCTCGAGCACGCACACTGACTCTCGACTGGCGCCATTGGACGATGGGCGGCATCGGGCTTGCTATTCTGTTTCTTGCCTTCACGCTGCTGTTCAACTATCTGACGCTTCGTTACGCGGCGGCAATCAAGCATCCCCTGTTGCAAGCCATCGTGTTGGCGGACCAAAGGCAGGAGGCGCAGAAAGCGCAGGAGGTCATTCATGGCCACTTGAGCGCAATGGCCGTCAAGCTGGGCGAGTTGCAGGCGCAAATGCTGCGCATCGATGGGCTCGGGGAGCGGTTGGCCAAGCTTGCCGGACTCAAGCCACAGGAATTGACGATGGCGCCGCTGGACTCGAGCAGCGCGGGACGCGGCGGTCCGGCCCCGACGATGACGCGAGAACTTTCGGTCGACGAGTTCAGCGCGCTGCTTGCGCAGCTCTCCCGTCAAGTCAACGAACGATCCGATCAGCTCGGCATTCTCGAAGCGCTGCTGGTCAACGATTCGGCGAACAAGAGGTTCCTTCCGACACTTTCGCCGATCGAAGACGGATGGTTCTCGTCCAACTTCGGATGGCGGCTCGATCCATTCACCGGCGAGAAAAGCTTCCACGAAGGGATCGACTTTCCGGCCGAGGTCGGTACGCCGATCGAAGCTGCGGCGAGCGGCAAGGTCGTCTACGCCGAGGTCCATCCGGCGTATGGTAAAATGCTCGAGATTGACCATGGTAACGGGCTGGTGACTCGTTATGCTCATTGCTCGAGCCTAAGCGTCAAGGAAGGCGACCTGGTCGTGCGCGGTCAAAGGGTGGGGACGGTCGGATCGACCGGCCGCTCGACGGGACCACATCTGCATTTCGAGGTGCGCTTGAACGGCGCGCCTCAAAATCCGGCGCGTTTTCTGCAGCCGACAGGCTAGGCGCCAACAGGGCATTCCCGGCTTCACGCAGCCGATAGATATGGAGGGGTGAGAAGTTTCTCACCCCTTGTTTTTTAGCCGCGCCGTGCACAAATTACGTTACGCTCCTTCGACGCGGGACGTGCCGCGTTCCGGCCGCCAGGAGCGTTATATTCGCTGGCCGCCATGCGGAGCCGGCGGCAGCGACCGACAATGATCTCCAACATCCTTACCAAGATTTTCGGCAGCCGTAACGAGCGGCTGCTCAAGCAGTACGCTCAGGTGGTCGGGCGCATCAACGCGCTCGAGCCCGAAATCGCGGCACTGTCGGACGATGAGCTCAAGGCCAAGACCGCGGTCTTCAAGCAGCGCGTCGCCAATGGCGAGGAGATCGATTCGATCATGCCCGAAGCATTCGCCGTG
>VBCZ01000375.1 GCA_005889025.1 Betaproteobacteria bacterium | reverse complement strand
GAGATTCCCTACCCGACCCGAAACGTACGGATTCTGGGCGCTTCCGGACGCGACCTCGCGGTTGGGACATCCCAGCCGCCGGCATAACCCAAGGGCATGCGGTAACTATTTGATCTGATGATCAAAAATTATGAACCCAGCCGGCAGCGGGTAGGCGACAAAAGGTACGGGACAATACGACCGCCCGATGCCCCGCTGCTGTCAGTACGGTAGCGCACATAAGCCCGCCCGAGGGGACCGCCGCCCATGTGTGTCTTACCGTACAGACGACCCGAGTAAACAAGGGGATGCTGCCGGAACAAGCCATGGCAAGCGGTGCTGAAATAGTGTAAAATCATGCTTCATTTCGATGGACGCGAGGCCTGATTCGATGAGTTTTGACATGTTTTCGTTGTTTGCGACCGGTTTGATGCCATTGCCGTGGTGGGGCTACGTCGTCGTAACGCTGTTCTTGACTCACGTCACGATCGCGTCCGTTACGATCTATCTTCACCGGAGCCAGGCGCATCGCGGCCTCGATCTCCATCCTATCGCCAGCCATTTCTTCCGTTTTTGGCTTTGGCTCACCACCGGCATGGTGACCAAGGAGTGGGTCGCTATCCATCGCAAGCACCACGCCAAGGTCGAGACCGCCGACGATCCGCACAGCCCGCAGACTCGCGGTATCAACAAGGTTTTCTGGGAAGGCGCCGAGCTCTATCGCGACGAGTCGAAGAATCTCGAGACTCTAGAAAAATACGGCCGCGGTACGCCGAATGACTGGATCGAGCGCAACGTCTATACGCGCTTTTCCTGGCACGGATGCGGCCTGATGCTCATCCTCAACGTCGTCCTGTTCGGACCCTTGGGGTTGACGATCTGGGCGGTGCAGATGGCGTGGATTCCCGTCACGGCCGCGGGCATCATCAACGGCATCGGTCATTACTGGGGCTATCGCAATTTCTCCTGCGAAGACGCAAGCCGCAACATCGTGCCCTGGGGCATTCTGATCGGCGGCGAAGAGCTGCACAACAACCACCATGCCTACGGCACGTCGGCCAAGCTGTCGTCGCGTTGGTACGAATTCGATCTGGGCTGGACCTATATTCGTCTCCTGGAATTGTTTGGGCTTGCGACCGTGCGCAAGGTTGCGCCGCGGCTGAGATTCAACCGCGCGAAGCTCCATGCCGATCTGGAAACGCTGCACGCGGTCATCACCCATCGCTACGCGGTGCTGACGAGCTACGCGCGATCGGTCAAGCAGGCGTACGCGGCCGAGGTTGCGAGTCTTCGCGACCGCGCGCGCCGCGGCGAGCTGACGCCCGACATGCCGAGCTTCGGTCGACTGCGCCAATGGTTCCAGTCGGACGCCCACGCGCTTCCGGCGTCCGACCAGGAGCGGCTTGCGTCCACGCTCGAGCGCAGCAGCGCGTTGAAGACGATCTACGCGATGAGGCAAGAGCTCGCCGCGCTCTGGGACCGCTCCAACGATTCGCGCGAGCAGCTGCTCCTTCGTCTCCAGGACTGGTGCCACCGCGCCGAAGCGAGCAACATCGTGGCCTTGCAGAATTTTTCGCGGAGCCTGCGCAGTTACGCGTAAAGCGAGAACTCGGCTTCGACTACGAGAAGTCGGCTTCGATCAAAAAGCCCGCCGGATGGCGGGCTTTTGTTTGGATCCCGGCGTCCGTGGGGATGACAAACTTGGAGGGTGTCGTCATTCCTGCCCCGATTCAAGCATTCGGGGGCAGGCTCCAGCGGGAATCCATTTTCGTTGCGAAAGGCACTTGGATCCCCGCGTTCGCGGGGATGACGTCGGGCCCTAAGCCGCGCGAGGCGCGGCTTGGTCCGACGTCACTTGAGCTTGGTTTCCTTGTACGCGACGTGCTTGCGAGCGACGGGATCGAACTTCTTGATCTCCATCTTTTCCGGCATGAGCTTCTTGTTCTTGGTGGTCGTGTAGAAGTGCCCCGTGCCCGCCGACGATTCCAGCTTGATCTTTTCACGCATGTCCGACTCCCATTAATCGCGCGTTGTCAGACGTGCTCGCCACGCGAGCGCATCTCCGCCAATACCTCGTCGATGCCATTCTTGTCGATGGTCCGCAAAGCCGCGTTGGTCAAGCGCAGGCTGATCCAGCGGTTTTCGCTTTCGACCCAAAAGCGGCGCCGCTGCAGGTTCGGCATGAACCGGCGTTTGGTCCTGTTGTTGGCGTGGGAAACGTTATTTCCCACCATCGGGGCTTTCCCCGTGACTTGACAGACTCGAGCCATGGCTCGCTCCAGATCGGTGGCTTTGAAAAGCGTTGAATAATAGCTCTAAATCGTGCTTCGCTCAAGGCCGATCACGATCGCCGGCTGACTTGTTCGATCGGGCTCATCGCTAACAACGCAAAAACGGTCGAGCCAGACCGAATGGATAACACAGCGTACACACGTCGAAGCAAACTGTTGTCGCGCGGGCCCTTCGACTTCGCTCAGGATAAACTCCGGCCAGGACCAAGGACGTGAGCGGGCCGGGCCTGTTAATGTGGTGTTGCGCTAGTAATTTGATAAAGTCCATTCGGCCTGAGCCTGTCGAAGGCCGGTCTGTGGAGCCGTTCATGGTTCGACAAGCTCACCACGAACGGCTAAAAGTAATGCCGTTATCAACGGAACGCCACACTACAGCAGCCCGCGCTCGGCGAAGGAAACCGTCCGGGTGCCCGCGACGATGAAATGGTCGAGCGTCTTGATCTCGACTAGCAAGAGCGCCTGCTTGAGCGTTTGCGTCAGGAGCTCGTCGGCGCGGCTTGGCTCGGCCACACCCGAGGGATGGTTGTGCGCGAAGATGACCCCTGCCGCGTTATAGCGCAGCGCGGTCTTGACGACTTCGCGCGGATAGACGCTGGTCTGGGTCAGCGTGCCGCGAAAGAGCTCCTCCAGCCCCAGCATGCGGTTCTGCGAGTCCAGGAAGATTACGGCAAAAACCTCATGCGGACGGCCGCCGAGGGATAGCTGCAGGAAGTCGCGCACCGCACGCGGCGAAGACATCGCGTCGCGTTCGCCGATTTCCTCACGCAAGGCGCGCCGCGCCATCTCGACGACGGCCTGAAGTTGGACATACTTTGCGGCGCCCACACCGCGCACGGCGGAAACCTCGTCCAGCGTCGCGGCAAAAAGCTGCTGCAGGCATCCGAAGCGGGCGAGAAGATCGCGTCCGAGCTCGACGGCATTCCTGCCTCCGCTGCCGGTGCGAAGAAAGATCGCGAGAAGCTCGGCCTCGGAAAGGACGCCTGCACCGTGGCGCAACAGCCGCTCACGAGGTCGCTCAACTTCCGGCCAATCGCCAATGCGCATTTCCAAGCCCCTGTCATATGTGCGAGAGACATACTAGACTTTGCGACTCGATCGCATATCGATCTTACGGATGAGGTCATGATGCTGTGCTGGCCCTCGACAGATACGGCTCGCCTGCTCGAACGGTCCAAAGTGAAGCGTGGACAACGCACCGCACACAAATGAAACAAACGCGTGCTCATGACATCGCCAACGGCGATGTGCTCGCACTGATTCCCCGCGACGCAACGAGGGTGATCGAAGTCGGCTGCAGCAGCGGCGCGCTGGGGAAAGCGTTTTTGGCAATCAATCCGAGCTGCGAATACATAGGCATCGATATCGACCCCGAATACGCCCAAATGGCGACCTCGTCGTGCACCCGAACGATCGCGGCAAACATCGAAACCATGGAAGACGACGTCTTTGATACGCTATTTCCTTCCAGCTGCTGGGTGTTCGGCGACACCCTCGAACAGTTATATGATCCTTGGGCGGTCTTGCACCGGATACGCGCCAAGCTCTCGGCGGGTGCGTCGGTGGTCGCGTGCATTCCCAATGCGCAACACTGGAGCGTGCAGGCGAGATTGAACGCCGGGAGTTTCCGATATGAGGATGCCGGTCTCATGGACCGGACTCACATAAGGTGGTTTACCAAGGCCACCCTGATCGAGTTGTTCACCTCCGCCGGTTTTAAGATCGTTCAAGGGGGACCGCGGGTCTTGCAGCACGAGCCTGATCGCGATCGCGTCTTGGCGGGCGTAAGAGCGCTCGCTGAAGCCATAGGAGCAGACCCGCAGCAGGCGGTAAGCAATGCCATTCCGTTCCAATGGGTCGTTCGCGCAATTGCTGTTTAGCGCTGTACCCTCTTGCCGGCGCGTATTAAACTCCGCCTCCGTCTCTGCATTCAGCCAAACGAATGACTACACCTGCTGCGCGCCGCTTGAGCCGGGTCGTTCTCGGTTTGACCGGCGGCATCGCCGCCTACAAAGCGGCGGATTTGACGCGCTTGCTGGTCAAGGAAGGCATCGCGGTCGACGTAGTGATGACTGCGGCTGCTATACAGTTCATCGCGCCGATGACAATGCAGGCGCTATCCGGCCATCCCGTGCTTACCGATCTGTGGGATTCCGGTGCAGCCAACGCGATGGGGCACATCGATCTGTCGCGGCATGCCGACGCGATCGTCGTTGCGCCCGCTTCGGCGGATTTCATCGCCAAGCTTGCGCACGGTCACGCCGATGACCTGCTGTCGACGCTTTGCCTTGCGCGCGATTGCCCGCTGCTGATCGCGCCGGCGATGAACCGCCAGATGTGGACACATGTGGCGACCCAGCGCAACGTTGCACGGTTGCTGGCGGACGGCGTCGCGATTCTCGGACCGGGACGTGGCGACCAGGCTTGCGGTGAAGTCGGCGACGGACGCATGCTCGAGCCCGAGGAAATCCTCGCCGCGCTGCTTGGCTCGGCGCAGCCCAAGCTCCTCGCCGGAAAGCGGGTGATGCTCACCGCGGGGCCGACTTTCGAGGCGATCGATCCGGTGCGAGGGCTAACCAACCGCAGCTCCGGGAGAATGGGCTTCGCGCTGGCCCAGGCGTGCGCCGAGGCGGGCGCAGAAGTGATTCTCGTCGCCGGACCCACGGCGCTCGCAACGCCTGCGGGCGTTAGCCGTATCGATGTCATAAGCGCCGCAGACATGGCGGCGATCGTCGATGCGAGCGTCGCCGAATGCGACGTTTTTATCGCCGTGGCCGCAGTCGCCGACTACGCGCCGGCGGAAACGAATGCGAGCAAACTCAAGAAGAGCGATCGCGCCCTGACGCTGTCGCTCAAGCCGACCATCGACATACTCGCCACTGTTGCGGGTCGGCGTGATCCGCCCTTCTGCGTCGGATTTGCGGCGGAGACCAACGACGTCAACGAGAACGCCGAAGCCAAGCGGCGACGGAAAAAGGTCCCGCTGCTGATCGCCAATCGCGCCCATGACGCGCTCGGCAAGGACGAGAACCAGGTCACGATGCTCGACGATGCGGGCACGCACCCGCTGCCGCGAATGGAGAAACTCGAGCTGGCGCGGAGGCTGGTCGCGGAGATCGCGCAGCGGATCTCCGGGAAATCGGGGTCAGATTAAGTTTTCCCGCAATCAGCCGCGGACCCATGGTGCGAATCATCATCCATTCGTTGGATTGATCCAAAGCAACTTGAACGGCATGCTGGTGATTTCTGGTATCGCCGCATCTTCGTCGCGTTGCTGAGCAATTCGCCTGAAGATTTCATGGCAGTTGAACTGACGACACAAGCAGCAGCTTGGTGTTTTCGATCGCCGGTGCAAAGAAGCCTGCATTCTTTCCGTCAGCGAAGTATTCCAGCCAGCCCGCTGAATCGCCAAGA
>VBCZ01000059.1 GCA_005889025.1 Betaproteobacteria bacterium | reverse complement strand
GGTCTCGCGGGTCTGCTGTTCGTGACCGAGGCCGCTGCAGCCGCCGAGCTCAAGGTCATGGACGGGGTTGACCCCTCCGACCGTGAATCGATGGTCATCAGCCTGATCGATATGCAGCTCACGTTGTCGAGAGTGACGGGCCAGCCGGTGCACGCATTCAGATCGAAGGATCTCGGCGACGTGATGCGCTCGACGCGAACCGGCGAATACGATATCTATATCGCTCCTGCGCACGTCGCCGCGTCGGCGCTCTCGCATGGCTACAGCCTGATTGGATCGACCGACCGCGACGAGGTCTATCAGTTTGTTGCGCGGCCCGGCGCCAAGGCGCCCGCCGACGTCAAAGGCGGCAAGATCTATCTTACCCAGCAGGATTCCGTAGGCGCGTATATGGCGCGGGGCATGCTCAACGAAGCCGGGCAGTCGCTCAAGATGTTCCATCAGGTGCTCTACCGGACGACATCCGGCGCGGGCTTGTTTGCAATCGACACGGGCTTGGTCGATGCGACCGTGGCCAAGCGTGCCGACGTCGAGAGTTGGGTCAAGACCAATAATTCCAAAGCCGCAGTGCTGCTGTCGTCGCGATCGGTGCCCGGAGGCATGTCGGTCGTCATGAAGAATTCGCTGCCGGATGCGACTCGCGCCAAGCTGGAAAGCTGGTTGCTCAGCCCGAGCGGCGGCTTGTCGGGCATCGGCAAGGTTGCTTATCACTCCGACGTCGCGAATTACAAATACGTCGCGGCGCTCGGCAACTGGACGCCGTCGCAGCTACCCGGGGCGACGCTGGTCAATGCGTCACAGGTCACGGAGCTGCAGCAGAAGGGCGTACCTGTCGTCGACGTTCGTCTTGCCAAGGAGTACCACGAGAAGCATATCCGCGGCGCGGCATCGATCCCCTATGCGGAAAAGAGCCTGAAAGACGTTGCGTTCGACCCTGCGGTCGACGAATGGGCCGGACCCGATAAGCTCGACAAGAATCAGCCGGTGATTTTCCATTGCAACGGTCCGGAATGCTGGAAGTCGTACAAGGCAGCGAAGGTCGCGCTGTCCAAAGAATTCAAGACGGTCTACTGGTTCCGCGGCGGATTCCCCGAATGGGAAACCGCCGGACTTGCGGTGGAATCGACTCCGCTGAACACGGCGGAATTGTCGAAGAGTGTGGCGGCGCCCGCTTCGCGTTAGTTTTCCGCCGGTTCTCGAGAGAGCTCCGGCCTCACCTGCTCCGCGACGAAGACACGCACGTCGCGATCGTAATAACGCCCCCAGCCGGCATCGCGCAGGCCCGCCTTGTGCAGCACGCGCTGCGAAGCCGCGTTGTCGGGGTGGGTGATGCCGACGATGCGGTAAAGGCCGATCTCGCCGAGACCGTACGCGACCAGCGCTTTAGCGCCCTCGGTCGCGAATCCCCGCCCCCACGCTTCCGGAAGCAGACGGTAGCCCACCTCCACCTCGACGGTCTTCGGGATGTATTTCAGGCAGAACCATCCGATAAAGCGGCCGGTGGAACGCTCTTCCGCGGGCCACACGCCCAGGCCGGGATAATTGCGATAGTGGCGCGCCACGCGGTCCAGCGCATCGGCGATCGCCCTGCGCGTGCCCACGCGCCCGTCACCGATGTAGCGCATGACGCGCGGATCGCTGTCCAGGCGAAGCACATCGGCGAGGTCGGCGGGGCGAAATTCACGAAGCCGGAGACGCTCGGTCTGCGGCGGACGCAGCAGCAAGCGCTACGCCTCCTCGCCGAGCGCGGCGAGCTGCTCGGCCTGAAACTCCTGCGCCAGCGCTCGCGTCAGCTCGAATAGATCTCCGTCCATGATCGCGTCGATCTTGTACAAGGTCAGGTTGATCCGGTGGTCGGTGACGCGGCCCTGCGGAAAGTTGTAGGTGCGAATGCGCTCGCTCCGGTCACCGCTGCCGATCAGGCCTTTCCGAGTCGCGGCCTCTTTTTTCTGCCGCTCCTGTCGCTCGCGATCGAGCAGACGCGACGCGAGCACCGCCATCGCCTGTGCGCGATTGCGGTGCTGCGAGCGGTCGTCCTGACATTCCACGACGAGGCCTGTCGGGATATGGGTGATGCGCACGGCGGAATCGGTCTTGTTGACGTGCTGCCCGCCGGCGCCGGAGGCACGGAAGGTATCGATGCGAATTTCCGCGGGACTGATTGCGATATCAGCGATCGGGTCCGCTTCCGCAAGGATCGCGACCGTGCACGCCGAGGTGTGGATCCGCCCCTGCGCTTCCGTCTCCGGGACGCGCTGAACACGGTGTCCGCCCGATTCGAACTTGAGCTTGGAATACACGCCCGCGCCGAGCACGCGGGCAATCACTTCCTTGTAACCGCCCATATCGCCCGGACTCTCGGAAATCAGCTCGACCTGCCACTTGTTGCGCTCCGCAAAGCGCGCGTACATGCGAAAAAGCTCACCGGCGAAAAGGGCGGATTCGTCGCCGCCGGTGCCGGCTCGAATTTCCAGGAACACATTGCGATCGTCGTTCGGATCGCGCGGCAGCAGCGCTTGTTGCAAACGCGCTTCAAGCTCCTCCATTCTCGACTTCGCCGCCTTGGACTCGTCGTCCGCAAACGATCTCGTCTCGGGGTCGGCGAGCATCTCTTCCGCCGCAGCGAGATCGCGCTCGGAGCGCTCCCAGTCGCGATAGAGCGAAACGACCGGCGTGATCTCGGCGTGCTCGCGGGTCAGCGCACGATATCGATCGAGGTCGCGAGTGACGTCCTGCTCACCGAGTAGAGCGTTGAGCTCCTCCAGCCGGGTCGCAAGCTGGTTGAGCTTGATGGACAGAGATGGCTTCATGCGCTTAAGGCGGTCCGATCGCGATTCGGTAAAGACTTTGGCGTCATTCGCACGATATGTCGTCATTCCCGCGCAAGCGGGAATCCATTGACCCCGTGCATAGCTAGATCCCCGCTTGGCCGTTCCTCGAGACTTGGCCTTTCGGGCTCGTTTTCGCGGGGATGACTAAGGCTCTTCGGGAAGGTGATAGACGTGATGCAGCAGCGCCAGCAGCTCGGCGCGCTCGGCTTCGCCAGCCTGGTTGAGCGCACGAGTCGGCGCGTGCAGAAATTTGTTGGTGAGCCCGCGCGCGAGTTGTTCGAGCACGTGCTCCGCGGACGCACCGTTCGCCAGCAGACGCCTCGCCCGCTCGAGCTCGATTGCGCGAAGCTGGTCGTGATGGCTGTGCAGTGCGGCGATGGTGGGAACGACGCTGCGACCTTCGAGCCAGCGCAGAAAGCTCGCGGCCTGTTCCGCGATCATCGCCTCGGCCTCGCGTACCGCATCGGCGCGGATGTGCAGGTTGTCCTTCACGATATTGGCGAGGTCGTCGACGCTGTAGAGGAAGACATCGTCGAGGTCCGCCGCCTCGGGCTCGACGTCGCGAGGCACCGCGAGATCGACGATGAACATCGGCGAATGCCGCCGCGACTTGATGGCCCGCTCGAGCAGTCCCTTGCCGAGAATGGGGAGCGAGCTCGCCGTCGACGTGACGATGATGTCGAATTGCGCGAGACGATCCGGCAGTTCGTTGAGCGTGATGGCGTCGGCGAAAAACCGGGCCGCAAGCTGCGCCCCGCGTTCCAGCGTCCGATTGGCAACGGTGATCGATTTTGGTTTGCGCGCCGCGAAATGCGTCGCGGCCAGCTCGATCATCTCCCCGGCGCCGATCAGGAGCACGCGCTCTCCCGAGATCGACGGAAAAATGCGCTCGGCGAGACGCACGGCGGCAGCCGCCATGGAAATCGAGGCGGTGCCGATGTCGGTACGCGTCCGCACATCCTTCGCCACCGCGAACGTGCGCTGAAAAAGGCGATTGAGGACGAGTCCCAGCGAGCCCGCAGCCTCCGCGGTCCTTACTGCGTGCTTCATCTGCCCGAGGATTTGCGGCTCGCCCAGCACCATCGAATCGAGCCCGCTCGCAACCCGGAATGCATGCGACACGGCGCGATCCTGCGGCAGGGTGTAGAGATAGGGCGACAGCGACGCCTTTGGAATGCCGTGGAAGCTCTCCAGCCATTCGCTCACCGGCTCGGGCTCCAACCCATGGAAATACACTTCCGTACGATTGCAGGTCGAAAGAATTGCCGCTTCCTTGACCTTCGGCGATCCGATCAGGTCACGCAGAGCCGCGCCCAGGGTCTCCATCTGGAACGCAACCATCTCCCGCACCTCCAACCGCGCGGTCGAGTGGTTCAGGCCTAGCGCGTATAAGGGCATGATCGGGACCTCAAGTACCTGATATTTTAGCGCAATAGCCGCGATCCTGCCCCGCGGATGCCAAACCCGCCTTGATCGGAGTCAAGCTCGACGTACTTTGCCACCAGAACGCCGATCAGGGTTCCTAGGCCTTGATGAATTCCTGACGGCCGCCCAGCCAGCGCTCGAGGTGCGCCTTGGCCGCGCCCGGCTCGCGCCGAAGCAGCTCGTCGGCGGCGCTACGCGCCTGCTCGATCAGGTTCACATCGCGCTCGAGATCGGCAAAACGCAACAACGGAACGCCCGACTGACGCGCGCCCAGAAACTCTCCCGGGCCGCGGATCAAGAGATCCTGTCGCGCGATCTCGAAGCCGTCTGCGTGCTCGTAAATCACCTTCAGGCGCGCCTTCGCCAACTCCGACATCGGCTCCTCGAAGAGCAGCACGCAGACGCTCTCCGCCGCGCCGCGTCCCACGCGGCCCCGCAATTGGTGCAGTTGCGCGAGCCCGAAACGCTCGGCGTGCTCGATCACCATCATCGATGCATTGGGCACATCGACACCGACTTCGATGACCGTGGTCGCGACCATCACATCGACATCGCCGCCGACGAATCCGGCCATCACGGCGGCTTTGTCGTCGGGCTTCATCCTGCCGTGCAGAAGTCCGACCTTGAGCTCCGAGAGCGACGAGGTAAGATCCGCGTGGAGCGCGACCGCGGTCTGCAGCTCGAGCTTTTCCGATTCCTCGATCAGCGGGCACACCCAATACACCTGATGCCCTTGCGCGCAGACCTTGCGCACGCGTTCGACGATCTCCGCGCGACGGCGCTGGCTCACGAGCTTGGTCGTCACCGGCGTGCGCCCGGGCGGCATTTCGTCGATCACCGACACGTCGAGATCGGCGTAGAAGCTCATTGCCAGCGTGCGGGGAATGGGTGTCGCGCTCATCATCAGCTGATGCGCATCTCCGATGCCCTTCTGCCGCAGCGCGAGCCGCTGCGTCACGCCGAAGCGGTGCTGCTCATCCACGATCGCGAGCCCCAGCCTGGGCAGCGTGACCTCTTCCTGAAACAACGCGTGCGTGCCAACGGCGAAATGCGCATCGCCGCCCTGGATCGCAGCCAGCGCTTTTTTTCGCTCCCTGGAGGGCAGGCTTCCCGACAGCCACGCCATTTTCACCGGCAGGCCTTCGAGCCAGACCGCGAGCTTGCGGTAATGCTGTTCGGCGAGAATTTCCGTAGGCGCCATAAAGGCGACCTGGTAGCCGGATTCGATCGCCTGCAACGCTGCAAGTGCGGCGACGACGGTCTTGCCGCTGCCCACGTCGCCCTGCAGCAATCGTTGCATCGGCTCGGCGCGCGCGAGATCGCGGCGGATTTCGGCGCTCACGCGCTGTTGCGCACGCGTCAGCCTGAATGGCAGACGTTCGAGCAGCGCCCGCGTCAGCGTGGCATCTCCCGGCAGACGCGGCGCCTTGCGGCGCGCCCTCGCCCGCCGATGCATCTTGAGCGAGAGCTGCTGAGCGAAAAGCTCGTCGAACTTGAGCCGCGTCCATGCCGGATGTGTGCGTTCGTCAAGCGCGGCTTNNNNGGAGGAGGCTCGTGCAGGTAGGCGACGGCTTGCGAAAATCCCCACAAGCGCCGCGGCCCCCTCGTCCATGGCGGAAGCGTCTCGGCGAGAAATGCCGGATCGCGTGCCAGCGCGTGATGAACCAGCTTGCGCAGCACGTCCTGCGCGAGCCCTGCGGTCGTCGGATAGACAGGCGTGAGGCGTTCCGGCAACGGCGTGCCGGGAGCGATGATCTGAAAAGCAGGATGGACCATCTCCAGGCCGAATTGACCGTCGCGCACTTCGCCGAAGGCGCGAACGCGCTTGCCGGGTGCAAGGGCCTTCTGCTGATTGGGATAGAAATGAAAAAAACGCAGCACGAGCTGATCGTCGCCATCCTCGAGAAGGCATACGAGCTGGCGCCGGCCGCGATACTGGATTTCGGTGTTGACGACGCGGCCTTCGACTTGCCACGCCTGCCCCGCCTTCAGCGAACCGATAGGGCTTATGTGCGTGCGGTCTTCGTAGCGCAGGGGAAGATGCAGCACGAGATCCTGCTCGCGCGCGATGCCGAGACGCGCGAGCTTGTCCTGGAGGGTGTTGCTTTCCTTCGGCCTCGCAGCCCGCTTTTTTGCCACCGCCGGAACCCGCGCTACTGCCCCTTGCGGCTATCGAAGGGTGAGCCGCCGCCCGGCCACGTCTGCTCCGAAGCGGGGTTGAGCAGCAAGATGCCTTCCACCTCGATCAGCGCGGCCTTCGGCAGCGCGGCAACCTGATAGGTCGCGCGGGCAGGATAAGGCGGCCTGAAGCAGGACGTCATGATGTCGTTGACCTTGGCGAAATCCGCGAGATCGACCAGCAGCACCGAGAGCTTGACCATATCGTCGAGCGAGCCGCCTGCCGCTTCCGCGACCCCGCGCAGGTTGTCGAACACCTGGCGAGCCTGCGCTTCGACGCCTTCGCGAAGATTGCCGGTGGCGGGATCGAGACCCAGCTGTCCGGAAAGGTATACGGTGTAACCGGAGCGAATGGCCTGGGAATACGGCCCCAACGCGGCAGGCGCATTCTTGGTATGGATCGCTTGCTTGTTCATGCCTTCTCCCATTGGGCTGCGTTCCGGTTTTCTAGCGCTCTGGAAATCTGGAAATAGGGTGAGGTTAGATTTCGAATTCTTGTGGCGCGATTAAAACAAGCGTAGCCAAAACTTAACCCGACCCCATTTGACGCGCTAGTGCTCGACTTCCAGCCCCGCCTCGATCCACGCGTCGATCCCGCCCTGCAGCGGCCGGATGCGCTTGTAGCCGAGCTTCGCGAGCTTTTGCGCGACCTTGACTGCGGTGGCTTCGTTCGGGCACGCGCAATACACGATGACTTCCCCTTCGGGCGCGACCCCTTCGAAACCTTCGCTGATTTTCTGCATATCGATCGTCCGCGCGCCGGGTATGCGTCCCGTTGCTTTTTGGCTCAGCGGCGATCGCACATCGACGATGGCGTTGACCTTATTGTCCGCGATCAAATCGCGCAGCTCGTCCACCGACACTCGATCCATGCGCAGCTGCTTGATGAACATGTAGCGGCGAAACCATTTGATCAGGATCCAGACGGCGAATCCGGCGACGATGAGCGCGAGTCCGTATTTTCCGAGCGAGCTCAACTTCAGCATCAGCTCCTCGATGGCGTCTCGGAAAATATATCCCAGCCCGATTCCGACGCCGACCCACAGTGCTGCACCTATCGCATCGAACAGCACAAACACCCAGTAGGGAAGGCGCAGCGCGCCGGCGAGCGCGGTCGCCACCGATGCGAATCCCGGAACGAATTTGGCGAAAAGCATCGATCCCGGCCCGAATCGCTGAAAGATCGACTCGGTCTGGCGAACGCAGCTGTCCTGCGACAGCGACACCCTGCACAGCGTGGTCAGGATACGCATGCCGTATTTGCGCCCCGCCCCATACCACATCGTGTCGGCGATGAGCGACGCGAGAACGCCCACCGCGACCAGCGTCCACAGTGGGTTGCCGCCCATGGCCGCATACGCGCCGGCCACGATCAGCACAGGGTACGCGGGCACAGGCAGCCCCGCCTGCAACGCCAGGACGTTGACGAATACGAGGCCCAGCCCGAATTCCTGGAGCAAGTTGATGAGATGACTCATGCTCGAAACGTGAGTGATATATAGGGCTTGTCGTTTGCCAGCGCGAGCTCATTACAACAGTCAACCGTCGCGCGCGATCGCTCCGTGCTCTTCGCTGCCGCGGCGCTGAGTTTACCCCTGAGCTGCGGATCGACTATAATTTTAGCCCTGTGGGGACGTAGCTCAGCTGGGAGAGCGCCGCGTTCGCAATGCGGAGGTCGAGGGTTCGATCCCCTTCGTCTCCACCAGATACCGAAGGCCGACGCTCTCTGTCGGCCTTTGTTGTTGCTGGATAGGGTAAGCACGCACGGGACGGTGCGGACGGCGAATGGACCGCCGTCCGCAGGCCTTGTCGCTAGTTCAACGTCAAGTCGATCCGGTTACGGCACAAAGCGCAAGCCGCAGACGGGCCCACACGGATTCCGCTGCGTTTTGCACCACGTCCGCATTTGTCTCGCTTGCTCGTCAGCCGCCCGCAGACTGATCTTGTCACCCGGCCTCGCACACCCCTGTTAGCCGTCGGCCGCCACCAACGTTAGCGCCTGCCTCGGCGATGGCGCTCGGCGATGGGTAAGGTTACGAGGTCTAGAATATTGTGGAAGAGTGGCGCAGCGGAGCGCCCTGGCTCAGCCTTTCACCGGCGAGGGCACTGATCAACGCCAAGGCTTCCCATGTCTCCGAAGACTTATCGAAGAATCGATCGGCGCCGAGCCGAAGGCTGAGATCCCTGTATTCGGCGTTCGCGTGATTGGTGAGGACCACCTTGATTGCCCCTGGCACGAGGCTGTGCTCCTGCAGCGTCTTCAGCACATCGAATCCGCTGCCGGACGCCAAGCGGATGTCAATCAGGATCAGATCGGGTTGCAGGGTGAACAAATCGGCAATGGCTGTTTGCGCGTCGGCGCTGCAGCCGCTCAACTCCGCCCCCGCCGCCACGATCGCAGAAGTGACCAACCGCTGGATGATCGGTGAGTCCTCGACGAGGTAGACCTGCAATGGTTCGGGCATTTCGTTCGTCACACGCTCGTCGCGTCGACGATGGGGGCGTCGAAACGCCCCATCAACTGCGGCTCGGGCCGCGCGGTTTTTAGTTCCATGGGTCGAAACGGCTGCGGGGCGATGTCACCCGCATGCTGCGGCGTAACCTTGGGCTCGAGCACCAGCCCGATGCCGATCAGGGTGACCGCGATTAGCAGCATATACGAAATCTCCGTCGTGGCGCCGGTCGCTGCAAGCGCAACGGCGACCGTCGCCGCGGCGATCAACACGTCCGCGATGCGTTGCTGCCAATGCCATGCAATGCCGCCATTTTCCATTGAAGGCCGCCTTTCGCGTGATTGACAACACGAATGTAGGCCACCGGTGTCGCAGTGGAAATCAGCGCGATGCTGATTCGCCTGTAGGAGCGCGTCCGGCAAATATGAACACGAGGGGCTGGTTGATAAGTCGATACGGAAGCTTTTCAGCAGAATCGGTCGAAGGCCCTTATTCGCTGGGTGTAGCCTTTGCGCACTCTCCGAAGCGTGACTAACCATCTCGGCGCCCCTCGCGGAACTACGGAATCAACCTCCATCCCTTCGGGCAGCCTCCCACGGCGGGGAAGTAGCCTGCCGGGTCCGGGCAGTAGTACCAAAATCCGTCGATCGTTTGGTAGCTGCCCGGAGCGGCCTGGTCAAGGTAACCCGGCATCGACGCCGGAAAGTACGGTACATAAGCAGGGCCGACAAAAACAGGCACACCTACGACGATCACGGCGGGCCGCTGCCTGTGATCTCTGTCGGCCTCGACGCGGTGCCCATCCGGCCCGCCGCGCATACCTTCGGTGTGCGCCGTCATGGCTTGGGGTCGGTCACGATTCTGCGCGTTGCAGGTCGCGGCCGCGAAGAGGAGCGCTAATGCCGTTAAAGATGTCAGCGTCAGGTTCTTCATCTGTGCTCTCGTTGGTTAGTAAACGGAATGGGTGCGGCAACCCGATCATTGACCATTGTTGTATAAACACCCTCGAGGGAGCTTTGTTCCGCTGCACCGCGAGGTGATTTTCACCTTTTATGTCGATGTCCGCTGTGCCATTGAAGCGCAACCAAAGAGGCGCGCATTCGCCGGATTCGAGAAACGCCACTCGGAACCACCCGCGCTCGCCTGATGGTGGCCTGCTGAGTCTGTAACAGCGCTTTTCAGTTCGGCCTCCTTGTTACATCTGCATACAACGTCGCCGCTTCCCGCGGCACTCTTAACGCATGCTGACGCTTGCCAGAAGCAGTCGGCTTGGGCGCATCGCTATGAGGATCACCTATGCGCTTCCTCATTGAATAGCGTCCCAGGCTGCGTTCTCGCAACGATCATCGGTTCGATCAATCGTGGTGGCCGGCGCCGCCGCGACAAAAAAAAGCGATCGCAATGCGGATGCATTTTGTGGCAAGGGCACTCAGTACGGCATGGCCCGACTTGAATGATCTTTCCGAGCATGATGTCGCTGCGCAGGCGGCGCCCTTCCGAGGCGGCGTCAACAACTGGATCGTTCAGACATTTCTGCGCTTGCGGCAATCGCTTCTGGCCGCCGGGATCACCCCCACGATCGGCGAGGCCTTCATCAGCGGCTGTGTCAATCTCGCGCACCGCGATTGCCTGAACCGACTGCTTGCCCCCTATCATCGAAGTTATGTCGTCGGTATCCGGGCCGACAGGCCGCCGGTTCATTCGTGCGACACAGGTTGGCGCCGGCGCGCTCGCCGGACCCACGCAATGTTTCGCGCCGTTTAGGTTGTCCTATCTTTAGTTATGGCGTTCGAAACCTCCAAAGGTGAAACTCCTCAACAACATTGACTCGGATGTCGGACAGTTGCGGCGCGAAAACCCGCGACTGGATAAAATTTTCCTTTCCCCGCCATGGCAAGGAGAAATTTAGAGGCCCTCGCGGTTGTCATACGGGTCTCGGCAACTCATTCGTTGGGCGGCGTGGATCTCTATGGCGATGAACGATGTATACGCGGCCACCGAACCATCGCGTGCGTCGATCGACATGATGGATGGACCCACCGTGATGGAGTTTGGCAGCCCCTGGTGCGGACACTGTCGCGCAGCCCAGCCGCTGCTGGCGTCCGCGTTGGCCGATCATCCGCGCGTACGCCATATCAAGATCGCCGACGGCAGCGGGCGACCGCTGGGCCGCTCCTTCAACGTGAAGCTATGGCCGACGCTGGTCTTTCTGCGCAACGGCAGGGAGACCGCGCGCCTCGTTCGGCCCAGGGTCGAGAGCGCGATTCGCGAAGCCCTCGAGCGGATCGACGCTGCCGACTCGCCCTAGGGTCGTCCGCCTTCTGACGTTTCGCGCAACCCTTGCGCTTCGCCATCGCCGGTGAAGCTAAAGCCCGGCTCTTCGGCTCGGGAACGATCGGCGGCGCGATCCCCAATGGAAAACTCGGCCAGCCTGCGAAACGCACGGATTTTCTCGCTGCGATCGATCTTCGCACCGTTGAGGGCGTGATGCATGACTTCAATCGTCTTATCGTAGGTAGTGCGGTCGACCGGAAAAGGCGTTCCGTCCTTTCCTCCGTGCGCGAACGAATACCGCGCCGGATCCCTCCGACTTGCGCGCGTGCCGTAAATCAGCTCGGCAGTCAGCGCAAGCGCGCGAAGCGTTTTCGCGCCGACCCCTTCGATCGCGAGCAGAGACTCGAAGTCGGCGGGCGCGGTCTCGTAGGTCCGCAACAGGATTCTCTCGAGGTATTTCGGATTGATATCGCTCCTTGCAACTTCGTGGCGTCGGGGCATCTCCAGCAACGGCAGGTGGCCCAGCGCATTCAAGATCACCTCCGGTTTCTGCGCGGCGAGCGCCGCGGAAGCGGAGCGCACATCAGCGCTTTCCATCGCGACCAGGTTCAAGGTATCGGCGTTGGCATCGCAGCAGATGGCGGCGTGCGGCTCGCTTACATAGTCGCTCGCACTGTCGGACAGCCAGTGGTAGCGACGCGCCGTGGACGTGGCATCGCTCATCCCCTGCTGGACGATGCACCATTGCCCGTCCGCGGTGAAGACGAACGAGTGATGGTAAAGCTGATAGCCGTCCTGGACCGCGGAGTTGTCCACCTTCGCCGAGATGCGGCTGGCGTAGATGAGCGGATCTGGATCATGCCCGATGCGCTCGCATGCTGCGCTGATCTCGGCCGGTGTCTTGCGCGAGGTCGCGCCCTTGCCTCCTGCGACGAAGATTCCGAGCTCGTTCTCGGTGCCGCGCAAGCCTTCCTTGAGGGCGCCGCACACCGTCGTCGTGAGCCCGCTCGAGTGCCAGTCGAAACCGAGAACGCAACCGAAGGCCTGAAACCAGTAAGGGTCCGAGAGGCGCCGCAGAACTTCGTGGCGGCCAAATTCGCTCGCGAGGAAAATCACGATCTCGCGGGACAGCGGAACCATCCGTTCGAACAGATACCGAGGAGCCTTGCCACCGTGCAGAGGGAGATGCGCTAAGCCGGTTCGGGACATCGTTGTGCGATTGGAACTTGCTTCCGAATTGGCGGCATTGGGTCGCGAGACTATCCCGACGCGAGATGGTTTACCGCGATTCCCGATGTTTCGATCCGCAGTCTAGCGCGGGATTCCCGCTCTGCCCGCTCTGCTGCCGGAAAAAAAGAGGCGGGGTGCAACCCCGCCTCTGTTCAGCTGTAAAACCGGATTGTCGAGGCAGCCTTATTTCTTCATCGCCTTGACGTCAGCCGCTTCCTTGTCGTGCTCCGCCTTGGCCATTTTTATGGCGCCGTCGTGGGCGGCCTTGGCATCTTTGGTGCATGCCTTCTTGTCGGCGCCAGTCTTTTTGCCGCATTCGGCCTTGGCGGCCTTGTAGTCGGCGTCCGCCTTGGCTTTGGCGGCTTTGTAGTCACCGTCGGCCTTGGCTTTCATTGCCTTGGCATCGGCCTTTACTTCGGCCTTGGGGCTGGCCGCCATGCTGCCGCTGGCAGGCGGAGTCGCCGCCGGTGCGGTCATGGGTGGCGGTGTGGTGGCTGCCGGAGCCGTGGACTTCGGCGCGTCGGCGGCAACCGCCAAAACGCTCATCGATAAGGTAACGACTCCTGCGAGTAGAGCGGCAAACTGCTTGAACATATTGTTCTCCTTGGTTAACTACGGTGCGGGCAAAAGGTACATAGCCACTGAGCAGCCAATAACGAAAAAAGTCAAAAGCGGTTGACATTCCCCAGCCCAATGCCGCCGAGCATCTTAGCGCGGAACGGCAGGCATGCGCCTTGGGGTCGCCGGGCGGGTGCTTGCAGCTCCGGGTCCAGGGCACCGGCGGTTCTCCTCCGTCATGACAAACGCATTTTCGGGCGCGTATTAGCGTCTTCGCTCCGGATCTCGCTGGACGCGAAATCTCCTTCGCGCGATGCTATCCGCCGCATGGAAACTTTCCGTTCGTCTCCAGGAAATGAGCGCGCGAGAGCGGTCTTAATCTCAGCTGCTTCCGAGGGCGCGCCGATGGGACGGTTTCGAGGCCAGCTTTGCCTGGACGACTTCGAGAGGGCGGCACGCAAACATCTGCCGCGACCCGTCTTCGGCTACATCGCCGGCGCCGCCGAGACGAACAGCTCGCTAAACGACAACCGGGCGGCATTTGCTGAGCTCGGCTTCGTGCCTCGCGTCCTCGTCGATGTCTCGACGCGCTCGCAGGAGACTTCGCTCTTCGGTCGCACTTACGCGGCGCCGTTCGGCATCGCGCCCATGGGCATCACCGCGCTGTATGCGTACCGAGGCGACATCGTGCTGGCGAGAGCTGCGGCTGCGGCGAACATTCCAATGATCATGAGCGGCTCATCGCTGATTCGTCTTGAGGATGTTGCGAAGGAATGCAAAACTACCTGGTTTCAAGCCTATCTTCCCGGCGACGTTCCTCGCATCACCGCACTTATCGAACGGGTCGCGCGCGCCGGCTTCGAGACGCTGGTGATCACGGTCGATTCGCAGGTGGCCGGCAATCGCGAGAATAACGTCAGAGCAGGGTTCTCAACGCCTCTGCGCCCAAGCTTGCGTCTTGCCTGGGACGGGATCACGCATCCACGATGGCTTTTCGGAACGTTCCTGCGCACGCTGCTTCAGCACGGCATGCCGCACTTCGAAAACAACTACGCCACGCGCGGCGCGCCCATTCTGTCAGCGAGCGTCGTGCGCGATTATTCCGACCGGGGACATCTGACCTGGACGCACTTCGAGCTCATCCGCCGTGTCTGGAAAGGGCGCCTGGTCATCAAAGGCGTTCTGGACAAGAAGGATGCCCGGATTGCCCGCGAAGCCGGCGCCCAAGGCATCATCGTGTCGAACCATGGCGGCCGACAACTGGACGGGGCGGTGTCGGCACTGCGGGTCCTGCCGGAGATCGTGGCGGCATGCCCCGACATTCCAATCATGATGGACGGCGGGGTCCGCCGAGGCACCGACGTGCTGAAAGCGCTGGCGCTCGGCGCGAAGTTCGTCTTTCTCGGACGCCCGCTCGGCTACGCCGCGGCGGTCGGCGGCGAAGCCGGGGCCAGGCACGCCATCCGCTTGCTCTCCGATGAGGTCTACCGCGACATGGCAATGCTGGGATTGACCGGACTCGAGGACCTCGGCCCTCAGTGGCTCGTCCGGCTAAAAAGTTCTTCGCTTCGCTGAAGCGGCCACGGCCTGGACGGTACGGGCGTGGGACGTCCACCGGTTTCGCCGGTCGCCCGATCGTCCTTCGACGCGAGCCGTGGGGCGGAAGAGGTTACCGACGGCTACAACCCCAGCCAGGCGATCGCCTTCCGCTCCTCGTCGTGGTTCGGCGCGACGAATCCCTTGTAGCCGAGAGGGCCGAGGACCTGCTTGCCGGCGTCATTCTGCGCGATGCCGACAAGAATGTTGCGCACTTG
>VBCZ01000373.1 GCA_005889025.1 Betaproteobacteria bacterium | reverse complement strand
TCGGTCGCAGCGAAGGCCGGCTTGCGCGGAGCTTTCGCATTTCCGATCAGGATAGGGGACGAGCTTTGCGGTGTGCTGGAGTTCTTCACCCGGGATATCTCCCAACCTGATGCAGCCTTGCTTCGCCTGGCGCAGTCCATCGGCTTGCAGATCGGTCAGTTCGTTGCGCGCACCGCCGCCCAAAAGCAGATCCGCCAGCTCGCTCACTTCGACTTCCTCACAGGCCTGCCGAACCGCACCTTGTTCAACGAACTTCTCGACCACGCACTGATCAAGGCACAGCGTCGTGCGCGGCAGATGGCGATACTGTTCATCGACCTCGACGGCTTCAAGCAAATCAATGACCGCTTCGGACACGACGCGGGCGATCACCTTCTGGTGACATTCACGATGCGACTTCGAGAAAGTCTGCGAAGATCGGACGCCGTCGGGCGTCACACCGAGTCCGACACTGCCGCGCGCCTCGGTGGCGACGAGTTTGTCGTGCTGATCGACGAGTTTACAGACCCGTTCGAGCTGGAAGCGGTGGCGAAGAGGGTTCTCGCCGCAGCCGCGGAGCCGTTCTCCCTCGCGGGACCGGTGGGTGAAGTCAGCGCGAGCATAGGAATCAGCATCTACCCCGCCGATGGCACCGATATCGAGAGCCTCACCAAGAGTGCCGACAGCGCCATGTACCGCGCAAAGGAGGCGGGAAAGAACACATACCGATTTTTCTCGCCCACGATGGATAGCGGGAATCTTGTCGCTATGCGCTGAACTCAGCGGCGCACGCACCGTTAAAGGGAGTTGCCATGTCCAAAACGACCGACCGGATTCTAATTGCCGTACTTTTGATCGCCGCAGTGGTATTCGTCACGCGCGATGCTCACGCCGGAGTCTTTGTAAGCTGCGCCTCGTATGCCGGATCGCTAGGCTCGAGTCTGCCGGAAGTTCGCGCACCTGGCAGGTCCATGGTTCTGATCATGGACGGATCGGATTCATCGGAGAACGCCTATGCAATAGGCGCACACGATTAACGGTCACACGCCGCAACTACTGAAATGCAAGCGGTGGCGGATACGCCGTATTCAAGTTAACGATCGCCAAGACTGGAAACAAGCCGTTTTGCTGGACCGTCACCGGCGCACATCCGGTCTCGTAGAGAATCGAGTGAATCGCCACCGTGCTCGGGTTTCCAATCGCTCCCACATAGAGCATGATCCCGGCCCGCGTCTGCACCTGTGCGGTCGCGCGCATTCCTGCAAGGGACGAACCGTGGACGTGCGCCCCCGCCGTGCAATCGAGCGAGGTGAATAACACACTTCCTCCGGCTTGCCATGTCGCTAACCCCGACGCCGTACGGCCATCGGAGTCGTAGAGCGGGCGGATCAATGCCGGCGCGACAATGCCGCTGCCGATGCTGATGAGCACGATGGTCTCGTTGAGCGGTCTCGCGACGGCCTTGCCCGTCGAGTCCACCAACACCACAGGGTTGGGCGATGGGAACAATCCCGTAGCGCCTGTGCCCTGCGCGCTCGCACCGCCATTCGCGATGAGAGCCACCGCAATACTCGCTGCAATAACGGATGGCGTCATGTCGAGAGCCCTGCTCGCGGGCAATGATAGCGCCCGCCATCAACCGTGGCAGGCACCGCGAATGACCTGACCAGCCCGGAACAATCCGCCACTGAATCTCCTCGTTCGGCTACACGTCAGCGACCCGCGATTGAGAAACAGCGCCGTCATCCGTCCGATGTCCATGTCCGATCAAACCACAATCGGCAAGCTGCGGATGCGCTTGCCCGTCAGTGCGAAGAGCGCGTTGCATACGGCCGGAGCGATCGGCGGCGTGCCCGGTTCGCCGACGCCGCCGGGTTTCTCTCCGCTCGGCACGATATGCACTTCCACCTGCGGCGTATCGTTCATGCGCACGACGGGATAGTCGTGGAAATTGCTCTGTTCCACACGGCCGCCCTTGATGCTGATCTTGCCGTAAAGCGCCGCCGAGAGCCCGAAGATGATGGCGCTCTCCATCTGCCGCCTGACGATGTCCGGGTTCACGGTCATGCCGCAGTCAACGGCGCAGATCACCCGATGGACCTTCACCTTGCCATCCACCACTGATACCTCGGCGACCTCCGCGACTAGGCTATCGAAGGATTCGCACACGGCAATACCGCGAGCCCGCCCGGCAGGCAGCGGCGATCCCCAGCCGGCTTTGTTCGCGGCCAGTTCGAGCGCAGCCTTGTGACGCGGGTGCCTGGTCAATAGCCCACGACGGTATTCGAACGGGTCTTTGCCGGCGGCCACGGCCATTTCATCGATGATGCTTTCGCTGAAGAAAAAATTCTGTGAATGCCCGACCGAGCGCCAGAACCATACGCCGATGCCGGGTTCGTAGCGTGACCACTCGACCTGCACGTTGGGACAGTCGTATGGCAACTCCTTGAGGCCCTCGACTGCGGTCTCGTCCAGGTCGTTTTTCAGTGGGAAGCCCGCTGCGGCGAAGACGGATGAACAGGACGTGCGCGCCGAGTAGCTGACGGGGTTGCCCGCGCCATCGAGCCCGGCGCTGAATTTCACCTGCGCGGACGGACGGTAGAAGTGGCCCTTCATATCGTCCTCACGCGAGTAGATCAACTTTACCGGTGCGCCCGCTGCCTTGGAAATCAGTACCGCATCGACGGTGAAGTCCTGGGCAAAGCGTCGGCCGAATCCGCCGCCGAGCAGCATGGTGTTCACCTTGACCTGCTCCGGCTTCACCCCGGCGACTTTGGATAACACGCTCTGATTGATCCCTTGCGCCTGCGTGCCGGTCCAGATTTCCACGCCATCGGCCTTAACCCAGGCGGTGCAGTTCATCGGCTCCATGCAGGCGTGGGCGAGATAGGGCGCTTCGTAGACGGCATCGAGCTTTTTCGCCGCCGTGGCGGTGCTGACATCGCCATCCTTGCGAGCCACAACGCCGCTTTTGCCGGCGAGTTCACTCATCGCCTTGCTGATGTTTTCAGAGTAGAGCCCGGCGTTGGCGCCCTCGTCCCACTGAATTTCCAGCGCGTCGCGGCCTTGCTTCGCGGCCCAGTAGCCGGTGGCTGCCACTGCGACCCCCGATCCGATCTGCACCACGTGCTTGACGCCTGGCATGGCCTTCGTCTTGTCGGCGTTGAAAGACGCGACTTTGCCGCCGGCCACCGGCGAGTGCGCGACCACCGCAGTGAGCATGCCTGGAAGGCGCACATCCATCCCGAACCTCGCCGTGCCGTTCACCTTGCCCGGGCTGTCGAGTCGCTTTGCTCCCTTGCCGAGCAGCTTGAAGTCCTTCGGGTCCTTGAGCTTGACCTCGGCGGGCGCCGGCATGGTCGCTGCCCTGTTCGCGAGCTCGCCATAGGTGAGCTTCTTTCCACTCGCGTGGATCACCTTGCCGCGCTCGGCATGGCACGTGGAGCTGTCCACGTTCCAGGTGTCCGCGGCGGCAGCGACCAGCATCTGCCGAGCCGTCGCGCCGGCCTTGCGCATGGGCTCCCAGTGCCCGCGCACCGAAGTGGAGCCGCCGGTTGCCTGGACCTTGAAAATGGGATTGGCGAACGCAGGATCGGCAGGTGCCTGCTCGACCCTGATCTTCCCCCAATCGGCCTCCAGCTCTTCCGCAACCAGCATCGGAATGGCCGTCAGGACGCCCTGGCCCATTTCCGACAGACCAACGATAACGGTAACGACGTTATCGGGCGTGATGCGGATAAAAGCGTTGGGCTGGAACGCCGCCGTCGCCGCCTCGGCAAAGCGGGCCCCGCCGGGCAGCACGAAACCGATCAGCAGTCCCCCGCCTATGGCGGCGCTGGATTTGAGGAAATCGCGCC
>VBCZ01000374.1:1791-6514 GCA_005889025.1 Betaproteobacteria bacterium | reverse complement strand
AGCACGTCGAGGCACATCACATTGCCCGATCCTTCCCAGATCGAGTTGAGAGGCGCTTCGCGATAAAGACGCGGCAAGGCGCTTTCCTCGACGTAACCGTTGCCGCCCAGGACCTCCATTGCCTCGGCCACGACCATGGGCGTGCGTTTGCAAATCCAGTACTTGATCGCCGGAGTCGCCAGCCGCGCAAACGCACGCTCGGTTTCTCCGGCATCGGATTCGAAAGCGCGGGCGAGCCTCATTGCGAGCGCAAGGGCGGCTTCGGATTCGACAGCGAGATCGGCAAGAACGTTTTGCATCAACGGTTGCTCGACGAGATTTTTTCCGAACGCACGACGGTGTCTCGCGTGATGGAGCGCCTGCGCGAAGGCGCTGCGTGAGAGCCCCGCGCTGCCGATCGAACAGTCGAGCCGCGTGTGTTGCACCATTTCCAGGATGATCGGAATGCCGCGGCCTTCCTCGCCGAGCAGCCAGCCGTGCGCGCCGTCGAACTCGGCTTCGGCGGATGCGTTGGAGCGATTGCCCAGTTTGTCCTTGAGGCGCGTCAGGCGAACGGAATTTCGTGCTCCGTCGGGAAGGATCCGCGGCAGCAGGAAGCACGACAAGCCCTCCGGCGCCTGCGCCAGCACCAGGTGCGCATCGCACATCGGCGCAGAAAAAAACCATTTGTGACCGGTGAGAAGGTATTCGCCGTTGCCGATCGCCTGCGCGCGTGTGGTATTAGCGCGCACATCGGATCCGCCCTGACGCTCGGTCATGCCCATCCCAATCAACGCGGAGGCTTTTTGCGACACCGGCAGGCCTCGCGCATCGTACTCGGCCGCAAGGACGCGCGGCAGCCAGGTTTCGGCGAGCCGGGGCAGTTCGCTTGCGTGCCGAGCCAAGACAGGCGCTGCCGCAAACGTCATCGTCAGCGGGCATTGCGTGCCGTTCTCCACTTCCGCATGCATGAGGTAAGCGGCGGCGCGCACAACCTGAGCACCACGCGTGGGCTCGGTCCACGGCGACGCGTGCTCCCCCTCACGCATGGCGAGAGCCATGAGCTCATGCCACGCTGGATCGAATACGACCTCGTCGATCCGATTGCCGAAGCGGTCGTGCGTCCGGAGCTCCGGCGCGTACCGGTTGGCGCGCGAAGCGAGGTCGAACGTTTCCGCGCGGCCCAGGATCGCGCCCCATGCCGTTAGCCGCGGGTCGCCCCACGCGGCGCCTTCGCGCACGATCGCGGCTCGAAGCGAGGTGTCGGTCAGATAGAGATTGCGGCCTTCGAACGGAGGCGGCTGGTTGAAGTCGACCTTGGTTGCGTCGAGCACGTTTTAGGAAACGGGTGCGCGCGCGGACTTCGGCCTGAACGCCTTGCACACGTCATCGTTGGTCTCGACGTAGGGGCCGCCGATGAGGTCGATGCAATACGGCACGGCGGGGAACACCCCGTCCAGCGTTTCCTTGATGGCTTTGGGCTGACCCGGCAAATTGAGTATCAGGGCACGACCGCGAATGACGCCAACCTGTCGCGAAAGAATGGCAGTCGGGACATATTTGAGGCTCGTTTGCCGCATCTGCTCGCCAAACCCGGGCAAAACCTTGTGCGCGACCGCGAGCGTCGCTTCAGGCGTCACGTCTCGCGGCGCGGGTCCTGTTCCTCCGGTGGTGAGCACCAGGCCGCAGCCCACGACGTCCACGAGCTCGATCAGCGTCCGCTCAATCACCGGCTGCTCGTCGGGGATCAGTCGCGTCTCCATGCGCCATGCGCTTTTGAGCGCTGCCTCGAACCATTCCCTCAAGCCGGGAATCCCCTTGTCTTCATAGACTCCCGAGGAAGCGCGGTCGCTGATGGACACAAGACCGATCAGCAGCGCCGAAGTGTTCACGGAAGCGAAATAGACAGGGACGGCTTGGCTTCGACGTACCGCACGTCACGCGTTCGTGGAGAATAAGTTGTTCAATGCTCGAAACAGCTCTCGATATGCGTGCGGAGGCCCATTTGCAGCGCGCTCCCGCGCGACACGCAGGATGAGTGCGGACAAGCGGGAACGATCGGCGTGCGGCGCTTCGGCGCATAACCTGTCGAGCGCCTCGGCGTCCCGTACCAGACGCTCGCGCCAGCGCTCGACCGCCGCCAGGCGCGCCTTTTCCGCTCGCGAGGCACCCGTCCATTCGTCGATGCGCACCCGTATAGGCTCCGCGTCGACGTCACGCATCAGGCGGCCGATGAATTGCATCTGTCGCCTGCGCGCTTCCCATCCGGTGATTCCCCGCGCCTGGGCGACGGCGTCCGCGAGGCGCTCGGGAAGCGCCAGGCTCGAAAGCCGCTCGGGGCTCAAGCCCACCAGCATTTCCCCCAAGTCCTGCAGGGCATGCATCGCCGCCTTGCGTTGCGTCTTCGACTGCGCGGGTTCGAGGGGGTCCGCCAGACCGCGGTCCGTCTGCGCGGCTGTGGCGCCGCCTTTGCTTGGCGGACGATCGGCTTCCACCTGTCCCCGTCTCCGGGGTGCTTCGTCGGTTCGTGTCATCGGGCCGGCATGGTCGGCGCAAGGGGTTTGTTATCATAACCGATTCCTCCTGCCGCCCTGCGCTCCCGCCACGTCCATGGCAGTCCCCGCCACCCGGTTTCCTCTCGCGACGAATGTATTGTCCGACATCGCGAGCGACGTCCTGCGCGAAGCGAAATCCGGCGGCGCGACTGCATCTGAAACCGAGGTATCGCAAGGCTTCGGCCAGAGCGTCACGGTCCGCAAAGGCGAGGTCGAAACGATCGCGTACAACCGCGACAAGGGCATCGGCGTCACGGTGTACGTCGGCACTCGGCGGGGCCATGCCAACACCGCGGACTTTTCGCAGGAGGCCATCAAGGATACCGTCGCGAAGGCACTGACCATCGCACGCTATACCGCGGACGATGCGTGCGCTGGACTCGCCGATCCGACGTTGCTTGCGCACGCCTGGGCCGATCTCGACCTTTATCACCCATGGGATCTTCCGGTCGAAGACGCCATTGTGATCGGACGCGAATGCGAGGCCGCGGCCCTGGCGGTCGACCCGCGACTGACCAATTCCGAAGGCGCGACCGTTTCGCTGCATGAGGCGCAATTCATCTACGCCAACAGCAACGGCTTCTCGGGGGGCTACGCAAGCTCGCGAGGTACACGTCCGCTCGCTCGCCTGCGGACCTCGAGACGGCGCAGGAAGTCGGCCGCATCGCCGGAGAGCGCACCGCGCGGCGCCTCGGTGCGAGACAGCTCGCGACCAGGGAATGTCCGGTGCTGTACGAGGCGCCGGCCGCGGCCGGCCTGATCGGTCATTTCGTCCATGCGGTCAGCGGCGGCAGCCTGTACCGCAAGTCGTCGTTCCTTCTCGACAGCCTCGGCAAACAGGTGTTTGCGCCCGCTATTCATGTTCGCGAGGAGCCCCACATGCGGCGCGGACAGGCGTCTGCGCCCTTCGACGACGAGGGTGTGGCCACCGAGCCGCGTGATGTCGTTCGGGGCGGTGTCGTGCAAGGCTATTTCCTGGGCAGCTACTCCGCGCGCAAGCTTGGACTTGCATCCACTGCCAACGCCGGCGGCAACCACAATCTGGTCGTCAGTCACGACGACGCGGACCTGCCCGCGCTATTGCGAAGGATGGGACGCGGCGTGATGGTGACCGAATTGCTCGGGCAGGGCATCAACACCGTCACCGGCGACTATTCGCGCGGCGCCGCGGGTTATTGGATCGAGGATGGCGAGATCGCCTACCCTGTGGAGGAAATCACGATCGCCGGGAATCTCGGCCGCATGTACCGCGATATCGTCGCGATCGGCAACGACGTCGATCGCCGCGGGTCACGTCATTGCGGTTCGATACTTATCGGTGCGATGACGGTGGCTGGAAATTAGCCTCCTCGTCGCGCCACAGACCATGGTGCCCAGGCGTCGACTGCGCGATCGCTTTTTGACGTGGCGGCGCTCGTTTGCCGATCCGCTTCGCAACGCGACGTCGGCGGCGCGCTGGGTTGCGACCCTGCCCGCGGGCGACGCCCTCCAGTTGCAGCGCGAAGCGCTCGATTTGATCGCGTCGTTTCCCGGCACCCGGCGAGCCATCGCTCCGGCCCAGGCCGAGGCGCTGATGCGCATCGACGCGCGCTTCGAGCCGATCATTGCTCAACTGACCGCGCAATACTCCGCCAACTATCAGCGCTCCAGCGGCGTCGAGACCCGGCTATGGCATGGCGTCTTCGATCTCGTGAAGGCGTTCACCGCGGCCTATCAGGCGGTGTTGAAGAGCGGTTACGGCGGTGACAAGAACCGCTGGAAAGGCGTATTGCCCAAGCTTCTTGTCCGCCTGGCATTCTACAAGGGGCTCGACGGCAAATTCCGCCTGTTCCGCTACGGTCACTGGATTCCTGCGCAGTGGCGGGAGGTGCACGAGCTCTACGAGTTTGCCCGTATGCGCGGATGGCAGCGCGAGCCGCTCGCTCTGAGCGAAGAAGGTCTCGGGCGGAACGTGACCTCCGTGGAGCAGGAATACATACGGTCGCTGATGCTTATGCGGCTGGACAGCGGTAATTTCACGCCGGATCAGGTCGACTGGGTCGCTCGATCGCTCGAGGAATGGGTTGCCCCGCTTTCGCTTTCGCCGCCCCCGGGTGCGGGTGCCAATTTCTATGTCGATCTCTCCGGAACGCAGGGACTCAAGCGTCAGGAGCGCCCTCGTGCGGGTGGACGGCTCATGTTTCTCGATG
>VBCZ01000374.1:0-1471 GCA_005889025.1 Betaproteobacteria bacterium | reverse complement strand
GCGAACTCGGATTCGGTCGCTCGACGCGTGCGCGGCTCGCTGTGGCGGTTGGTCGATCGCAGCGAAACGGGTTGCCGACTGATTGCGCCGTCCAAAGACGCACCGACTCGCCTCGGAGAAATGATCGCGTTTCGCGGTCCCGAAGGCTGGTCGCTCGCGGTCGTCCGTCGCATGCAGCGCCAGCAGGTCGACGAGGTCATTTGCGGCGTCGAGGTCATCGCGCGGCGCATCGTTCGCGTGCTGTTGCGCGGATGGGTTGCGCCCGTCGATGCCGCGCGCGCGGCGGTGGATCGGCCCTTTTTCGGCATCTACCTGCCCGCTCATCCGGACAACCGGCAGGCATCGCAGCGAAGCCTCATCGGTCCCGACGATCGCTTTCTTTCCGGTGGCATGGTCGAGCTCGACACTGGAAACGCGCGCTACCTGGTCCGCTTTACGCAGACGCTGGAACGGCAGGCAGACTGGGCGTGGGCGCTCTTCAGCGCGGTTCGCAAGCTCTCGCCCTGAGCAACCCTTCAAGTCGCGGGGCCGTCTCGGATCGGTTAGAATCGCCTCGGAACAGTCGGGCCGGCCCCGCCTGGAGGGGCGAACTTTGCGGCTGCCGCGAGCGTGGAGCATGTTCCATCAGCGTGCGACGAAAACGATTCGCAACGCGGTGATCTTTCAACTGGAGGGATAAATGGAACGTCGTTCATTTCTGAAAAAGGCCGGTGCCGGGCTTGCAGTCGGCGCGGTCGCCGCGCCGGCGATCGGACAAGGCACGCAGCCGGAAGTCAAATGGCGCCTGGCGTCTAGCTTTCCGAAGAGCCTGGACACGATCTTCGGCGGCGCCGAGGTCATCTCCAAGAGAGTCGCTGCGGCGACCAACGGCAAGTTCCAGATTCAGACTTTCGCCGCGGGCGAGATCGTTCCGGGATTGCAAGTTCTCGACGCGGTGCAGAACGCGACCGTGCAATGCTGCCACACCGCGCCATACTACTTCTTCGGCAAGGATCCGACCTTTGCCTTTGCCTGCGCGATCCCGTTCGGCCTCAATGCGCGGATGCAGAACGCCTGGGTCTATCACGGTGGAGGGCTCGCGCTGCTGCGCGAGTTCATGAAGGATTACAACGTCTACAACATCCCCGCGGGCAATACCGGCGCGCAGATGGGCGGCTTTTTCCGCAAGGAGCTCAAGACCGTCGCCGATATGAAGGGCCTCAAGATGCGCATCGGAGGCTCCGCCGGCGTCGTGATGCAGAAGCTGGGCCTCGTGCCGCAGCAGATCGCCGGCGGCGATATCTATCCTGCGCTTGAGAAGGGCACGATCGACGCCGCGGAGTGGGTCGGCCCCTACGACGATGAGAAGCTGGGACTCTACAAGGTGGCGAAGTTCTACTACTACCCCGGCTGGTGGGAAGGCGGTCCCGAGCTCGATCTGTTCGTCAACCTCAAGGCGTGGGAAGCGCTGCCGAAGGACTACCAGTCGATA